>NZ_JBXAEW010000023.1:8272-61814 GCF_056782315.1 Arthrobacter paludis | reverse complement strand
GGGCTAGCGAGCCAGCGCCGCTGCGCGCCGTGGCGGTCGAAAGTTCCGGTTCGGCTCGCCCGTGGCGTATCGCCGGGGCCGGTTTGGGACCGATGATGGTGGTGTCTGCCGCGGTGACGCCGGTCCGTCCTTGGTGCATCGGTTTGGCCCGTGGGCTAGCGTGGCGCGGAGGGCCCCCACGGGCACCGTGGATTGTTGCCTCGAGCACGAGTACTAGATTCCTGAATCCCAACAGCCCTCTCCACGGCAGGCGCACAACCGAAGACCACTGCTGTCAGGGGAGGTTCGCCATCATGGATTTGATCCACGAGAGGTCCGCGGGGATCGACATCTCCAAGCGCGACGCGAAGGTCGCCATCCGCGCCCCGGGCAAACGGCCCGGGACCTTCACCACCACAGTCACCACCTGGGGAGCGACCACGAACGAGATCCTGGCCCTGCGCGAGATGCTGCTGGCCGAGCGGGTCACGACGGTGGTGATGGAGGCGACCAGCGACTACTGGAAGCCCTTCTACTACCTCTTCGAGGACGTGCTGCCGGTGATGCTGGTCAACGCCAAGGCCGCCCGGAACATCCCGGGCCGCAAAACGGATGTCTCCGACGCCGCATGGCTGGCCCAGCTCGGCGCGCACGGGCTGCTGCGCGCCTGCTTCGTCCCGCCCGAGCCGGTCCGGCAGCTGCGGGACCTGACCCGGGCACGGACGCTGGCGACCCAGGACCGCACCCGGGAGATCCACAGGCTGGAGAAGTTCCTCGAGTCCACCGGAATCAAGCTCTCCTCGACCGCCTCGGAGCTGACCGGGGTCTCGGCCCGCGCGATGCTCGAGGCGCTCGTCGCCGGCGAACGCGACCCGCAGGTCCTGGCGGACCTGGCCCGGGGCACCCTTCGCCGGCGGCTCCCCGAACTCGTCGAGGCCCTCACCGGCCGCTTCACGGACCACCACGCGTTCATCTGCCGGATGCACCTGGAGCGGATCGATTCGATGACGGAATGGATCGACCAGCTCACCGCCCGCATCGAGGAGGCGATGTCCCCCTTTCGCGCCGCGAGGGACTTCCTCGCCACCATCCCCGGGGTCTCCACCACCGTCGCCGACACCGTCGTCGCGGAAACCGGGGCCGACATGAGCCGCTTCCAGACCCCGGGCCGGCTCTGCTCCTGGGCCGGGCTCGTCCCAGGCCACAACGAATCCGCCGGACGGGTCAAGTCCAGCAAGACCCGGCCCGGGAACCGCTACCTCAAGGGCGCCCTCGGCACCGCCGCGCTCTCGATCGCCCGACACCCCAAAAACACCTACCTCGGCGCCCGCTACAAGCGGATCGCCGCCCGCCGCGGCCGGACCAAGGCCCTCGTCGCGACCGAGCACGCCATCCTCGAGGCCGCCTGGCACATGCTCGCCCAAGGCGAGTGCTACCAAGACCCCGGATCGGACTCCCTCACCAGGATGGATCCCGCCAGGGCCAAGAACAACGCGATCAGGCACCTGAAGGCCCTCGGCTACAACGTCACCCTCAGCCCCACCGTCGCAGCATGACCCACCTACTTTCGTACTAGGACGCCGCGGCCACCGCGGGCTCCAGCGACCGCCGGCGGATCTCCGCCGGGCGCGGGTGCCCGAAGGCCTCGAGCCCGCGGCGCAGCAGGTGCCCGGAGCTGAAGCCCGCGTAGCCGGCGATGTCCTCCACGGCCAGCGCGCGGCAGGCCGGATCCTCGAGCAGCTGCACGGCGAGCTCGACCCGCAGCCGCCGCAGCGTCGCGGCGACCGTCTGTCCGCGCACCTGGAACTCCCGCTGCAGCTGGCGCAGCGACACGTTGATCTCGGCCGCGAGGCTTTCCGGCGTCAGCCCCGCGTCGCCGCGCCGCGCCGTCATGAGCGTCAGCGCCCGCTCGTAGAGCCCGGGCTCCCTGCGCGGCCCCCCGTCGGCGCCGCGCCCGGAGAGCATCACGGCACTGACCATCTCGAGCGTGAGCCGCTCGAGGAAGTAGCCGGAGAGCGGCGTGCTGCCGGGCCGCACCTGGATCGCCGCGTGGAGGAACCCGGCCACGGGCGCCAGCAGCGACGGCTCGACGGCGACGGTGCCCACGGGGGCGCCGGGGCCGACCCCGAGCTCCACCAGCTGGTCGGCGGGCACGGCGGCCTCGACGATCCGCATGGGCGTGTTCCACTGGACCACGCACGGCGCCCCCTCGCGCCGGTACCAGGCCTGGCCCGGGCCGATGCGGTGGCGCGTGCCGTCGGGCAGCGCGACCTCCATCGTGCCCTGCCGGACGACCATCAGCGAGACCCTGCCGCCTGCGGGTTCCTCGCCCATGGCGACCCGGCCGGGCCGGACCTCGCAGTCCATGAGCCGGGTCTGGCCCAGGACGATGCCCTGCACCCGCATGCCCCATGCGTGGCTGCGCGGCGCGGCGAAGCCCAGCACCGAGGGCGGCGGCAGTGGCCGGACGGTGCCGTCGACGACCATGTGGTCGGTGGCGACAGTGATGCACGTGCGTCGGACGGTATGCGTGTTCGCGCGCATGATTCCCCCAAGAATCCCCCCAACGTCCCTCCCCAGAGACGGTCAAGCGATTGGCTTGACGGGAACATCATGCCGCGATTCGTCCGGCGGGCGCCAGCACCGCCGGGGACCTTTCACGACAATTTGGCGAACCTTGAGCCGGCGTTAGTCGCCCGCGGTTTCCGCCGCCTCCAGCCAGGCGGTCTCCAGCGCGGCCAGCTCGGCCTGCAGCGTCTGCCGCCGGGCGTTCAGGCGGCCCAGTTCGTCGAGCTCGAGCCGCTCGGAGGCGGCCGCCATCTGCTCCTCGACCTTGGCCTCCTGGTCCGCGAGCTTGGACATCTGGCGCTCGATGCGCCCCATGTCCTTGCGGGCCTCACGCTTGGCGCCTTCGGAGACCGCCCCGACGGCGGGCGGCGCGCCGGCCGACGCCGCGCCCGCCCCGGCCGACGCCGGGCTTCCCGCCGGCAGGGTGGCCGCCTGTCCGGCGGCGGCGCGCAGCTCCAGGTACTGCTCCACGCCGCCCGGCAGGTCGCGGATCCGCCCGTCCCCGAGCAGCGCGAGCTGGTGGTCCGTGACGCGCTCGAGCAGGTACCTGTCGTGGCTGACGACCACGAGCGTCCCGGGCCACCCGTCCAGCAGGTCCTCGACGGCGGCGAGCGTATCGGTGTCCAGGTCGTTGGTGGGCTCGTCGAGCATCAGCACGTTCGGTTCCCCCACCAGCAGCCGCAGCAGCTGGAGCCGGCGCCGTTCGCCGCCGGAGAGCTCCCGCACCGGCGTCCACTGCTTCTGCTGGGTGAAGCCGAGCTGTTCGACCAGTTGCCCGGCGGAGAGCTCCTTGCCGCCGACCTCGAAGACGTTGCGCTCCTCCTTGATCACCTCGATGACGCGCCGGTCCGCCAGCGCGTCCAGTTCGCGCACCTCCTGGGTGAGGATCGCGGTGCGCACCGTCTTGCCCCGCTTCAGCCGCCCGGAGGTGGGCTCCACCTCGCCGTTGAGCAGGCGCAGCAGCGTGGACTTGCCGGCGCCGTTGACGCCGACGACGCCGACGCGCTCCCCGGGCGCGAGCCGCAGGGTGATGCGGTCGAAGAGCGGCGCGCCGCCGTCGTAGGCCAGGGACACGTCCTCCAGGTCCAGGACGTCCTTGCCGAGCCGCGCGGTCGCCATCTTGGACAGCGCCACGGTGTCCCGCGGCGCGGGCTCGTCGGCGATCAGCGCGTTGGCCGCGTCGATGCGGAACTTGGGCTTGGACGTGCGGGCCGGGGCCCCGCGCCGCAGCCAGGCGAGCTCCTTCTTGACCAGCTGCTGGCGCTTGTTCTCGACGACCGCGGCCATCCGGTCGCGCTCGGCGCGGGCGAGCACGTAGGCGGCGTAGCCGCCATCGAACGGGTCGACCGTACCGTCGTGGACCTCCCACGTGCGCGTGCAGACCTCGTCGAGGAACCAGCGGTCGTGGGTGACGACCAGCAGGCCGCCGTCGTTGGCGCGCCAGCGCCGCTTGAGGTGCTCGGCCAGCCAGGCCACGCCCTCGACGTCGAGGTGGTTGGTCGGCTCGTCGAGCATGACGACGTCGTGGTCGGCCACCAGGAGCCGGGCCAGGGCGACGCGCCGGCGCTGCCCGCCGGAGAGGCTGCCCAGGGTCGCGTCCCACTCGACGCCGGAGACCAGGCCGCCCATCACGTCCCGGATGCGCGGGTCGGCGGCCCACTCGTGTTCGGCCGCGTCGCCGACGATCGCGGTCCCGACGGTGAGGCCGTGGTCCAACACGTCCTGCTGGTCCAGGTAACCCACGCGCACGTCGGAACGCTTCGTGACGCGGCCGGAGTCGGGCTCGAAGCGTTGGGCCAGGAGGCGCATCAGCGTGGACTTGCCGTCGCCGTTGCGCCCGACCATCCCGATCCGGTCCCCCTCCTCGAGGCCGAGGGACAGGGAATCCAGGACGGTGCGGGTGCCGAAGGCGACGGAGACGTTCTCGGCTCCAAGCAGGTGGGCCACGGGGGTCCTCCTCGGGGTTGGCGGCCGGGGCCGCGGTGGGGCGTGGCGCGGCCGGGGCCGCGCGCGGTCAGAGGATGGAGGCGCCGTGCACGGGTCCGTGGACGGCGCGGGCGGCGAGCCCGGCCTCGTCGCCGACCTGGGTGGCGACGACGGCGGCGTGCTGCGCAGAGGAGGCCAGCAGCGCGATGGTGGGCCCGGAGCCGGAGACGAGGGCGGCCAGGGCGCCGGCCTCCAACCCGAGCTGCATGACCGGCGCCAACTCCGGGGCGAGGTCGACGGCGGCCGGGGCGAGGTCGTTGGCGACGAGCCCGGCCAGCGCCGAGTGGTCGGCGGCGAGCAGCGCGTGGACGACGTCGGGGTCGACCCGGTCCGGGACGGCCACGTCCCGCCCGTCCCGCAGCTCGTCGAGCCGGCGGTAGACGGCGGGGGTGGACAGCCCGTAGCTGGCCGGGACCAGGACCCAGTGGGTGCGCTCGCGCAGCAGCAGCGGACTAAGCCGGTCCCCCACGCCGAGCCCGACGGCGGCGCCGCCGGAGAGTGCGAACGGGACGTCCGCGCCGAGCCGGGCCCCCAGCCGGCCCAGCTCCTCGCGGGTCAGCCCGGTGCCCCAGGCGGCGTTGCAGGCCACGAGGGCCGCGGCGGCGTCGGCGGACCCGCCGCCCATGCCGCCGGCGATCGGGACGCGCTTGGTGATGACGAGGTCGGCGCCGCCGCCGTGGCCCGTGTGGGAGGCGAGCAGGCGGGCGGCCCGCACGACGAGGTTGTCCTCGCCGAGCGGGAAGCCGTCCGCGTCGGGGACGGCCGTGGACGCCGGGTCCAGGGCGACGGTGAATTCCGCGTCGGCGCGGGCCGTGGCGGTGACATCCTCGAACAGGGAGACCGCCAGGTAGAGGCTCGCCACGTCGTGGTAGCCGTCCTCGCGCGGCGGGCCGACCCGGAAGTGGACGTTGATCTTCCCCGGGGCCCGGGCCGTGACGGTGGCGCCCATCAGGCGTCCCCCTCCGGCACGGACCGGGGCCGGGCGCCGCGTGCCGGTCCGGCGGCCCCGGCGGACCGGGCCTCGGCGATGCGCGCGAAGTCCGCGATGGCCAGGCGCTCCCCGCGGGTGCGGGGGTCGACGCCGGCGGTCCGGAGCGCCGCCTCCGCGGCGTCGGCTCCCCCGGCCCAGCCGGCGAGCGCGGCGCGCAGGGTCTTGCGCCGCTGGGCGAACGCGGCGTCGACGGCGGCGAAGACGTCCTCGCGGGCGGCGGTGGTCTCCGGCGGGGCCGTCCGTTCGAACGCGACGAGCCCGGAGTGGATCTTCGGGGCCGGCCAGAAGACGTTCATGCCGATGGTCCCGGCCTTGCGCATGGTCCCGTACCAGGCGGCCTTGACGCTGGGCACCCCGTAGACCTTCGATCCGGGGGCGGCGGCGAGCCGGTCCGCGACCTCCTCCTGCACCATGACCAGTCCGTGGCGCAGGGACGGGAACCGGGCCAGGAGGTGCAGGACCACGGGGACGGCGACGTTGTAGGGCAGGTTCGCCACGAGCGCGGTGGGCTCGTGCGGCAGCTCGGTGATGCGCAGCGCGTCGGCCCCCACCACGTGGAGGCGGTCCGCGGAGTCGGGGCGGAACTCCGCCGCGGTGCGGGGCAGCCGGCCGGCCAGCTTCGGGTCGATCTCGACGGCGACGACGCGGGCGGCCGCGTCCAGCAGCCCGAGCGTCAGCGACCCCAGCCCGGGCCCGACCTCGAGGACCGTCTCGTCCGGGGCCAGGCGGGCGGCGGCGACGATGCGGCGGATCGTGTTCCCGTCGATGACGAAGTTCTGCCCCAGCGTCTTGGTGGGCCGCACGTCCAGCTCGTCGGCGAGGCGGCGGATGTCGGCGGCGCCCAGCAGGGGCGGTGCGGCCTCGGGCCGGCTCTGGGGGTCTTCGGTCACGGGCTCCATCCTACTGGGACGGCGAAGGGCCCCGCCGTGGCGGGGCCCTTCGGGTGGGTGGCGTGGCGCCTAGCGCAGGCCGAGCTTGGCGGAGCAGGCGGGCCAGTGGCCCCAGCCGCCGTTGGAGCGCAGCACCTCGGCCGCGGCGATCTGCTGTGCCGGGCTGGCCTGGTGCGGGTAGGCCGCGTACTGCGTGCCGCCCACGGCCTGCCAGCTGCTGAGGCTGAACTGCAGCCCGCCGTAGTAGCCGTTGCCGGTGTTGATGGACCAGTTGCCGCCGGACTCGCACTCGGCCAGGGCGGCCCAGGTCCCGGAGACGTTCGCGGAGGCGGTGGTGCCGCCGGAGCTGGCGGGGGCCTCGGGCTCGGGGCGCGGCTCCGGCTTGGGCTCGGGCTTGGGCTCCGGCTTGGGCTCAGGCTTTTCCTTCGTGCCGACGGCGACCTTCTCGTCGACCGGCGCCCGGGTCACGTCGGCGGAGAGCCGCTCGGTGAAGACGAGCTCCCCGTCCTTGAACACGACGCGGTAGGTGATGGTGCGCTCGCCGTCGCGGCCCTCGGTGACGACCTCGGAGGTGCCCTCGTAGCGGTCGGGGTCCTCGACGGTGTCCTTGCCGTGGGCGATCGCCTCGGTGCGGGTGCGGGTCTCGGAGTCGACGCGCAGGACCTTGAGGGACATGCCGTCGGTGACCGGGGCGGACCGCTTGGCGGAGAGCTGGTCGTCGCCGTCCAGCGTGACCTTGGCCTCCTCGAGCAGCTCGGCGACCGTGGTCACGGTGCTCTCGATGGTGCGGGTCTTGCCGTCGGCGGTGAGCTTGACGGTCTTGGGGGTGATGATCTCGATGGTGCTGCCCAGGGCGGCGAGCTCCATCTGCGGGCCGGCGGAGACGTCGGCCGAGCCGTTGATCTTCAGCTGCTCGAGGATGTCCTCGACGGTCAGCCCGGTGGTGTGGACGACGCGGTCGACGCCGTCGATGGACACGTCGACGGTCTTGGACGTGTTGACCTCGACGCTCGCGCCGTCGGCGACGGCGGAGTCGAGGGCCGGGGTGACCCGGTCTCGGGAGTCGACGTCGACGTCGGCGGCCGCCAGGACGTCCGCGACGGTGCCGCCGAACGTGGTGACGGACTGCGTCTCGCCGTCGACGGTCAGGGCGACGGTCTTGTTCGCCCCGACGAAGGAGACGAGCCCCACGAGGAGGGCGGAGAGGGCGACGGCCTGGGTGCCGGTCTTGACCCAGCGGTTGCGGAGCGCTTTCTGCACGGGATTCCAAACTTCGTGGTGATCCAGGCACGGGGCGTTGGCACAGGGGGTGTGGCCCCGACGAGTCGCACGCGGGTCCCCCCGTGCTGGCTTCGTCGCTGCACAGGACGCGTCGCACCCGGGGCGATTGGACGTACGAACGGAACGTCCAAGCGGATGGTGCGAGCGGTGGCAGTCTCCGGAAACCTTCCCCGATCCCGGCTACTGAGAGTAAACCGTAACCATCCCGTGACCTGTTGACAACCCGGTGACACGTTTTCGGCGCGCCGCGGGCCCGAAGGGGCACCCCGCGGCCCGCCGGGCCGGACCGGCCTTCGCGCGCCCCCGCACTGGTCAGCGCGGCGATTCCGCGGCCGGGCGCGGCGGCCGCGCGTCCGTGACAAAGGTCACGGAAAAGTCTCGGCGCGCCGCACGCCGGTCACGGCGCGAAGGGACCGTACACGCGCTCGGTCGTCGCCGCGATCCGGGCGCAGAGGGCGTCCACGTCCTCGCCCAGGTGGGCGGCCATGGCCCGGACCGTGTGCGGGACGAGGTAGCTGGCGTTGGGGCGGCCGCGGTACGGGTGCGGGGTGAGGAACGGGGCGTCCGTCTCGACCAGGACCAGGTCCGGGTCGGCCACGCCGAGCGCCTCCCGCAGCGCCGTCGAGTTCCGGAACGTCACCGTCCCGGAGAAGGAGAGGTGCCAGCCGTGCTCGTTGCAGATCCGGGCGAGCTCGGCGTCGCCGGAGAAGCAGTGGAACACCACGTGCTCCGGCAGCGTCTCCCCCCGCAGCACGTCGACGATGTCGTCGTGCGCGTCCCGGTCGTGGATCTGCAACGCCTTGCCGTGCTCGACGGCGAGCGCGATGTGCCGCGCGAACGACTCGCGCTGGGCGGGGCGGCCCTCCTCGCCGGTGCGGAAGTAGTCCAGCCCGGTCTCGCCGATGGCGCGGACCCGCGGGTGCGGGGCGAGCCGGCCGATCTCCTCGATGGCGGCGTCCAGCCCGCCGCGGGCGGCGAGTGCGGCGGCGTCGTTGGGGTGGATGGCGACGGCGGCGAGCACGCGCGGGTCCCGCTCGGCCGCCGCGACCGCGAACCGGGAGGACTCGACGTCGCACCCAACCTGGACCACGCCGGCCACGCCGACGGCGTTGGCGGTGTCCAGGGCCGCAGCCACGTCCACGCTGACCGGCCCGTCGCGGAAGTCCAGGTGCGTGTGGTTGTCGTACACGGGCACGGCCAGCGGCTCGGGCGCCGGCGGGTAGGACAGGTTGCGACGGCGCCCGCCCTCGTGCTGCTCCCGGCGCGCCGCGCCGTCGTCGTGCCCGTGGCCGGCCGGCCGGTAGGCGGCCGGCGCCTGTGCTTCCTCGGGTGCCATGCGGCCCCTCCCCTCGCTATCGAAACCGCAGCCAAGGCTACCGGCGCGGCCCCGCCGGGGCCTCGGGGCAGTGTCCCGCGCCACACCGAATGGGGCTAGGCTGTGCAGCAGGATCGGCGCCGAGGGAAGCGGGGACGCATGGCGCAGGCTGGGGGGCACCACCCGCCGCCGGACGGCGGCCTGGGGGACGCGTGCGCGCGGATCCTCGCCGAGGTCTGCACGGTGGTCGACGGCAAGGAGGGCGTGGCCCGCACCGCCCTGACGGTCCTCCTGGCCGGGGGCCACCTGCTGCTGGAGGACGTGCCCGGCGTCGGCAAGACGCTGCTGGCCAAGGCGCTCGCGCGCACCGTGGACTGCACGGTCAGCCGCATCCAGTTCACGCCCGACCTCCTCCCGTCCGACGTCACGGGCGTGTCCGTGTACAACCAGGACACGCGCGCGTTCGAGTTCCGGCCGGGGCCGGTCTTCGCGAACCTCGTGATCGGCGACGAGATCAACCGCGCCAGCGCCAAGACGCAGTCCGCCCTGCTCGAATGCATGGAGGAGCAGCAGGTGACGGTGGACGGCCAGACCCACCGGCTCGCCCGCCCGTTCATGGTGGTCGCGACGCAGAACCCGATCGAGCTCGAGGGGACGTACCCGCTGCCGGAGGCCCAACGGGACCGGTTCATGGCCCGCGTGTCGATGGGCTACCCGGACACGGACGCCGAACTGGCCATGCTGGAGACCCACCAGTCGGTCTCCCCCCTGGAGTCCGTCCGCCCGCAGGCGACCGCCCGGGAGCTGGCCGGGCTGATGGCGGCCGTGTCCGGCGTATATGCGGCGGAGGCGGTCAAGCGCTACATCGTGGCCCTGGGCCAGGCCTCCCGGTCCCATCCGGACGTCCGCCTGGGGTGCAGTCCGCGCTCCCTGCTGCAGCTGTTGCGCGCGGCGAAGGCGGAGGCCGCCCTGAACGGCCGGGACTACGTCCTGCCGGACGACGTGTCGGCGCTCGCGGGCGTGGTGCTGGCCCACCGGCTGGTGCTGCACCGGCGGGCAGAGGCCGCGGGCACCACGGCCGCGGACACGGTCGCGGAACTGCTGGACCGCGTGCCGGCCGGCGCCGGCGCCCCCCGCTAGGCCCGGCCGTGCCCCGCCCGCAGGACGTCCTCACCCTCCGGGGCTGGTCGCTCCTGGCGGTGGCGGGGGTCCTGGTGGCCCTGGCGTGGGTGCTCGGCAGGCGGGAGATGCTGGCGGTGGCGCTCTTCCTGGCGGCCGCGCCGGCGGCCGCCGCCGTCGCCCTGCGCCTCGGCCCGTCGCGGCTGCGCGTGGAGCGCGCCTTCTCCCCCGAGCCCGTGGCCGCCGGGCGGACGACCACGGTCACGCTGCGCGTCGGCCCCGACCGCCCCGGCGGCGCCCACGGGGCGGTGCGGCTCACCGAGCGGCTGCCGCCGCGCTTCGGCGCCCCGGCCCCGTTCGAGGCCGGGCCCGACGGCGGCGTCCTGCGCTACCGGCTCCGTCCGACCCGCCGCGGCCTGTACGCGATCGGGCCCGCCACGGCGGTGGCCACGGACCCGTTCGGGCTCGCGACGCGCCCGGTCGCGGTGGACCGGGCCTCCCCGCTGGCGGTGCTGCCGCCCGTGGAGCGCCTGGTGCCGAACGCCGTGCTGGGGGAGAACGGCCTGCAGGGGCAGGCGCACGCGCACCGGGCCTGGGTCCCGGACACGGACGACGTCGCCACGCGGGAATACCGCAGCGGCGACCCCCTGCGCCGGGTCCACTGGGGCGCCACCGCCCGGCACGCGCAGCTCATGGTGCGCCAGGAGGAGTACCAGTCCACGCCGCGGGCCACGCTCGTCGTGGACCGCCGGGCCGCGCCCTACGCGGGCGCCGTCCCCGGCCGGGACGCGGTGGCCGAGGTGCCGGCGTTCACGGGCCGCCCGGGGGCCACGACCCCCTGCTTCGACTGGGTGGTCTCCGCCGCCGCGTCCCTGGGACAGCACCTGGTCCGGGCCGGCTACGCGGTCGAGGTCCTGGACCAGGCCGGAGCGCCGTTGGCCGCCGCCTCCCCCAGCGCCCCGGACCGGGCGCGGGCGCTGTTCGCCGGCCAGGACGGGGCCGACCAGCTCCGGCTGGCGCTCGCGGCCCTCGCGCTGGCGGGCGCCCCGCACGCGGGCCCCGGGGCCCTCCGCCCCGGGGAGGAGGGCCAGGACGACCCCGGGGCCGTCCATCCGCCGGCCGGCCACCACCCGGTGCTGCTGCTCTCCGGGCACCTCGACGCGGCCGGGGCGCGGGCCTGGACCGGGGCGGTCGGGCCGCGCCGCCGCGCCGCCGCGCTGCTGTGCTCACACCGGCCGGGCGCCTGCTCCCCCGCCCTGGCGGTCTTCCGCCGGGCGGGCTGGGCCGCCGCGTCCGCCGACCCCGGCGCGCCGCTCGGGGAGGTGTGGGCCGGGCTGGGCGAGCCGTCGGCCGGGCCATGAGTGGGGCCGCGTCCGCCGCGTGGTGGCCGCTGGCCGCCGCGTCCTCCGCGGCCGTGGCCGCGGTGTCCGCGCTGTACGGCGTGTTCGAGGGACTCTTGTGGCTGCAGCAGTGCACGGTCACCGTCGTCGGCACGCTGGCCGGCCCGGCCCTGGTCCGGGCCGCCTGGGCCGGGCGGGGACGGCCGCGGGGGCCGGCGCGGCGGGGCGTCTGGCGCGCCGGGCCGGAGGTACCGGCCGCCCTGGCGGGCCTGGCCTGCCTCGCCCTGGTGGTCACGCTCCAGTTCCTGTCCGCGTCGGCGCTGTTCGGTCTGGTCCCCGGCCCGGAGACGCCCGCCGCGGCGGCGGAACTCGTCGCCGCCGCCCGGGAGACGGTCCTGACCGAGACGGTCCCCGTGCTCGCGGAGCCGCCCGTCGTGTTCCTGGCCGCGGTCGCGGCCGGAGGCACGGCCCTGGCCGTGGACGTGCTCGCCTTCGGGCTGCGCCTGCCGGTCGCGGCGGCGCTGCCGCTGGGGACCCTGCTGGCCGGGGCCGCGCTCATCAAGCCGGAGGGCGCCGGCATGGCCCCGATTGCCGCCACGGGCCTCGCGTTCCTGGCGCTGCTGGCCGCGGCGGGGCCCGCGGGCGCCGCCGGCACGGGCGCCCGGGACCCGGACGGCGCCGGGGCCGGTCCCCGCGGCGCGGGAGCCGACGCGTCCGCCGTCCCGGGCGGCCCCGCCGGGTTCCGGCTCCGGCGCGGCGCCGCGCGGCAGGCGGCCGCCGTCGCCGCCGTCGCGCTCGTGGCGATGCTGGCCATCCCGCCCGCGGTCCCCGGCTTCACCTCCGGGCTGCTGCCCGAGGGGCGCAAGCTCTACCTGTGGGGCCAGCCAAGCGGCGTCAACCCCGTCCTGACGCTCGGCAACGACCTGCGCAACCCCGTCGGCCTGACCACGGTCCGCTACTACACCGACGCGGCGGAACCGCTCTACCTGCGGACGGCGGTCATCGGGAACCTGGACGAGCCGCGCTGGGAGCCGACCACCGTGCGGCTCCACCAGCCCGCGAGCCCGGACGCGCTGCCCCGCGGCACCGGGGACTGGCTCGCCGGCGCCTTCCGCACGAGCACCACCCGCATCACGACCGGCAACTACCGCGGCACCTGGCTGCCGGTCCCCCGGGGCGCGGAGTCCCTGCTCGGGGCCGGGCCGGGGTGGCGCTGGTTCTCCGAGACGGGCACGGTCCTGCTGCCCGGCGGGCCGTCCACCTCCGGCGGCCGGGACTACGTCGTCGCGGCGCGGGTTCCGGAGCTGACGCCGCGGCTGCTGCGGGCCGCGGACCGGGTCGCGGACCGGCGCCGCGACCGGCCCCGGTCGCAGTATCTGGCGCTGCCCGACCAGGTGCCGGAGCAGGTCGTGCGCACGGCCGCCGCCGCGATCGGGGCGGCGGGTGCGGTCTCGGACTTCGACCGCGCCGTGGCCCTGCAGAACCACCTGCGCGGCCCCGGCTTCGTGTACTCGGAGCAGACCCCCCTCGAGCAGGGCTACGACGGCAACGGCATCGCCGTCGTGGAGGCGTTCCTCGAGGCGAGGTCCGGCTACTGCACGCACTACGCGTCCGCCATGGCCCTGATGGCGCGCACCCTGGGCATCCCGAGCCGGGTCGTGGTCGGGTACGCCCCCGGCCGCCCCGACGGCACCACCGTGGAAGGGCCCGGCGGGACGGTCCTGGAGGGGTTCGCGGTGGGGCCCCGCAACGCCCACGCGTGGCCGGAGCTGCACTTCGAGGGCATCGGCTGGGTGCCCTTCGAACCGACGCCCGGGCGCGGCGCGACGCCGGCGTACGCCCCGGAGCCGATCGTCGCGGAGGTGCCGCCCGACGACGCCGGGCCGTCCCTGCCGGCGGCCACCCCCGGGGCGGGGGCCTCGGCCGACGCGGAGACGGACGCCGACCCGGCGGCCGGGACCGCGCGCCCGGACGAGCCGGGGCCCGGCGTCCCGGGCTGGTGGGGCGCGGCCGCCGCGGCAGCGCTGGCGCTGTTTCCCTGGGCCGCGCGCCGGGCCGCCGGGTTCCGGCGCCTGCGCGCCGTGCGCGCCGCGGACGGGCCGGCCCGGGAGCGCGACTGGCCGGCCGCCGCCCGCGCCGCGTGGGCCGAGCTGGTCGCCCTCGGCACGGACTACGGCCTGCCGCCGCGGCCCGGGGAGTCCCCGCGCGCGTTCGCCCTGCGCCTGGCCGCGCACGCCCCCGCGGCCCGCGAGGCCCTCGAGCGGGTCGCGGGCGCCTACGAGCGGGTCAGCTACGCGCGGCCGGGCACCGCGTCCTGGGGACCCGGTCCCGGTCCGCGGGGCGCCCCCGGGGTCGCCGTGGCCGGAGCCGGGCAGCGGGCGTCCGCGGGGACCGGCGCGGCCCTCGCCGGGGCCCTGCGGGACAGCGCGCTCGCGCTCTCGGCCGCCGCGACGCCGTCCGCGCGGGCACGGGCCGCCGGATGGCCGGCCTCGGTGTTCCGGCGTTAACGGCCGGGGGCCGGCCCGCCGCGTGGCGGGCCGGCCCCCGGGGGCGCCGTTTCCTAGCGGGCCGAGTAGGGGTCGGCGATCCCGATGTACTGGACGGTCGTGTACTCGTCCAGGCCCTCGGCGCCGCCCTCGCGGCCCATGCCGGACTGCTTCACGCCGCCGAACGGGGCCGCGGCGTTGGAGATGACGCCGGCGTTGTAGCCGACCATGCCGAACTCGATCTGCTCCGAGACGCGGAACAGGCGGTTCACGTCGCGGGAGTACAGGTAGGAGGCCAGGCCGTACTCGCTGGCGTTGGCCAGCTGGATCGCCTGCTCCTCCGTCTCGAACGTGGTCACCGGGGCCACCGGGCCGAAGATCTCCTGGCCGAGGATCTCGGCGTTGTTCGGGACGTTGGCCAGGACGGTCGGCTGGTAGAAGAAGCCGTCGCCGTCGACCGGCCCGCCGCCGGTCGCGACGTCGGCGCCGGCCTCGACCGCGGCGGAGACGAGGGAGTGCACGTCGTCGCGGGCCCCGCCGTCGATCAGCGGCCCGACCGTGGAGTCGGCCTCGGTGCCGCGGCCCGGCTTCAGGGCCTTCATCGCGGCGGCGAACTTCGCGGTGAACTCCTCGGCGACGGAGGCCTGGACCAGGAAGCGGTTGGCGGCCGTGCAGGCCTCGCCCATGTTGCGCATCTTCGCGGCCATGGCGCCCTCCACGGCCTTGTCCAGGTCGGCGTCCTCGAAGACGATGAACGGCGCGTTGCCGCCGAGCTCCATGGAGGTGCGCAGGACGTTGTCGGCCGCGTCCTTGAGCAGCCGCTTGCCCACCGGGGTGGAGCCGGTGAAGGAGACCTTGCGCAGGCGGCGGTCCTGCATGAGCGGTCCGGAGATGCCCGAGGCGCTCTTGGAGGAGACCACGTTCAGGACGCCCGCGGGCAGGCCGGCCTCGAGCAGTGTCGCCGCGAAGAGCTGGCTCGTCAGCGGCGTGAGCTTGGCGGGCTTGAGCACCATGGTGCAGCCCGCGGCGACGGCGGGGCCGACCTTGCGGGTGGCCATGGCCAGCGGGAAGTTCCACGGCGTGATCAGCAGGCAGGGGCCCACCGGCTTGCGCTGGACAAGGATCTTGTTCTTGCCCTCGGGGGTGGTCAGGTAGCGCCCGTAGTCGCGCACGGCCTCCTCGGAGAACCAGCGCAGGAACTCGGCGCCGTAGGCCACCTCGCCCCGGGACTCCGCCAGCGGCTTGCCCATCTCCAGGGTCATCAGCAGGGCGAAGTCCTCGGCCCGCTCGCTCACCAGGTCGAAGGCGCGGCGGAGGATCTCCCCGCGCTCGCGCGGGGCCGTCCGGGCCCAGTCGGCCTGCGCCTTGTCGGCCGCGTCGAGGGCCGCCAGCGCGTCCTCGCTGGTCGCCGATGCCAGGGTCGCCAGCACCTTGCCGGTCGCCGGGTCGTGCACGTCGAAGGTCCCGCCGTCGGAGGCCTCGCGCCACTCGCCACCAATCAGCAGGCCGGTGGGCACGGAGGCGAGCAGTTCGGCTTCGCGCTCGGGGGTGATCGTCATCTGGGGTCTCCCGGGGGGTCGGTCGTCGAGGGGTCCTCGTTAACGTAGGGCGGCCCGGACCACGGTGTAAACGACACGGCGCACGACGGCTAGCGCGTGTCGTTGTGCACTTGCCCCAGCGCCTGCGAGGCGTGTCGGGCGCCCCCGGTCAGCGCCGGGCGGCAAGCACGGCCTCGTAGAGGCTCCGCTTGGGGACTCCGGCGCCGGTGGCGACCGTGGCCACCGCGTCCTTGAGCCTCACGCCGCCCGAGGCCAGCTCCTCGACCGCGCCGACAAGCTCGGCGGGGTCCGCCGCGGGGGCGTCGGGGGCGCCGCCGACGACGACGGCGATCTCGCCGCGCACGCCGGCCTCCGCCCACTGCGCCAGCGCGCCGAGCCCGTCCCGGCGGACCTCCTCGTGGAGTTTGGTCAGTTCCCGGGCGACGGCGGCGGGCCGGTCGGCCCCGAACGCCCCGGCCAGGGCCCCGAGCATGGGGGCCAGGCGGTGCGGGGCCTCGAAGAAGACCATGGTCCGCCGCTCCCCCGCCAGCTCGGCCAGGCGGGCGGAGCGCTCGCCCGCCTTCCGGGGCAGGAAGCCCTCGAACGTGAACCGATCGGTGGGCAGCCCGCTCAGGGCGAGCGCGGTGAGCACGGCGGAGGGGCCGGGGACGGCCGTGACCTCCAGCCCCTCGGCCACGGCGGCCTCGACGAGGCGGAACCCGGGGTCGGAGACGGCCGGCATGCCGGCGTCGGTGACGACGAGCAGCGTGCGCCCGGCGCGGACCTCGGCCAGCAGCTCCGCGGTCTTC
This sequence comes from Arthrobacter paludis, assembly GCF_056782315.1. Taxonomy (NCBI): domain Bacteria; kingdom Bacillati; phylum Actinomycetota; class Actinomycetes; order Micrococcales; family Micrococcaceae; genus Arthrobacter; species Arthrobacter paludis. Next base: position 45,512 of record NZ_JBXAEW010000023.1, on the reverse strand, counting down.
GACGCCTCGTTGTGCTCGTGGTAGCTGATGGACCGCCCGCCGACGCGCACCCCGAGGCCGCGGGCCAGGTGGTGGAGCCGACGGGTGTCCTCGGCCGCGACGAGCTCGGCCGTCTGCAGCAGCTCGACGAGGCGGGGGGAGGCGTCGGAGAGGTTGCCGATGGGGGTCGCCGCCAGGACGATGCGCCCGCCGTCGGCCGTCTGGTCTGGCTGTGCGTCCACCCCGCCACTCTACCGGCGGCGCGGGCGGTCCGGGCGCCGGTAGAGTGGCGGGCGTGAGCCCTGCGAGCCCCCGCCTTGCCCCGCCGCGGGTCGCCGATCCACTGCGGTCGGCCGCCGCGGCCCTGCGGGGGCGCCTCCTGCAGCCTCCGCCCGGGGGCGGGCCCTGGCGGTGGCTGGTCCCGCTGGCCGTGACCGTCCTGGCCGGGGCACTGCGCCTGGTCGGACTGGCGCACCCGCACGTGCTCGCCTTCGACGAGACCTACTACGCCAAGGACGCGTACGCGCTGCTGCAGGCCGGATACGAGCTCCAGTGGCCCGACGGCGCGAACGAGGCGTTCCTGGCGGGCCGGCCCGCCCCGACCGCGGAGCCCGCGTACGTCGTCCACCCGCCCCTGGGCAAGTGGATGATCGCGGTCGGGATGGCGGCCTTCGGCGCCGACACCGCGGTCGGCTGGCGCGTCTCGGCCGCCGTGGTCGGGACGCTGTCCGTGCTGCTCGTCGCGCTGGCCGCCCAGCGCCTGTTCTCCTCCGTGGCTCTCGGGGGCCTGGCCGGGCTCCTCACGGCGGTCGACGGGCACCACCTCGTGCTCTCGCGCAGCGCGCTGCTGGACGTGTTCCAGATGTTCTTCATCCTGCTGGCCTTCCTGCTGCTGCTCTACGACCGGGACGACGGCCGGCGGCGCCTGGCCGCGCGCCTGAACCCCGCGGTCGGCGGACTCGGCCCCTGGGTGGCCTGGCGGCCCTGGCGGCTGGCGGCGGGGGTCGCGCTCGGCGGGGCGGTCGGCGTGAAGTGGTCCGCCCTGGCGTTCCTGGCCGTGTTCGGGATCATGGCCATCGCCTGGGACGCGCAGGCCCGGCGCGCCGCCGGCCTGCGCCGCTGGCTCGCGGGCGCGGTGGTGCGCGACGGGTTGCCGGCCGCGGCCACGGTCCTGCCGCTCGCCGCCGCGGCGTACGTCGCGGCGTGGACGGGGTGGCTCGTGACCGACGGCGGCTACGACCGGAACTGGGCGGCGTCCCACCCGGAGGCCGGGTGGTCGTGGGTGCCGGCGCCGCTGCGCTCGCTCGCCGAGTACCACCGCAGCGCCTACGCGTTCCACGGCGACCTGCACTCGGACCACGACTGGGAGTCAGGGCCCTGGACCTGGCCCTTCGCGGGGCGCCCGGTCCTGTTCCACTACGAGTCCCTCGCCCAGGGGCAGGACGGCTGCGCGGCGGCCTCCTGCGTCTCGGTGGTCACCGACCTGCCCAATCCGGTCATCTGGTGGGCGGCCGCCCTGTCCGTCCCCGTGGTCCTGCTGTTCTGGGCCGGGCGCCGGGACTGGCGGGCGGGCGCCGTGCTCAGCGGCTTCGCGGCGGGCTACCTCCCGTGGTTCTTCTTCCCGGACCGGACCATGTTCTTCTTCTACACGCTCTCCTTCCACCCGTTCGCGATCCTCGCGCTCGTCTACGTCCTGGCCCTGGCCGCCGGGGGCCCCGCGTCCTCCCCGGAGCGGCGCCGGTTCGGCGCCACCGCGGTGCTCGGCTTCACGTCCATCGCCCTGGCCGCGTCGGCGTTCTTCTGGCCCATCTGGACCGGCAAGACGCTGGAGTACGGCCAGTGGCTGCTGCGCGTGTGGATGCCCAGCTGGGCCTGACCCGCCACCCAGGCCCCCGTCCGACCCCGTCCACCACCGACCCCGCCCCGACGAGCCCCCTCCCCCGCGGGCCGCCGGGCGGCCCCGAACCCCAGCGTCCAACCAGGAGGACACGTGCGCGAAGCCAGGACCGAGGCCCTGATCCGGCTCCCCGACGACTTCACCACCAGCCAGCTGCTCATCGACCGGCTCGCCCGCGGCGGCGACGGGCCCCTGTATTGCGTGCGCCGCGGCGACACGTGGACCGACGTCTCCACCGCCCGCTTCACCGCGGACGTCCGCTCCCTGGCGGCCGCCCTGATTGGGGCCGGCGTCGCCCCGGGAGCCGCCGTCGTCATCATGGCCCGCACGAGCTACGAGTGGGCGCTGGCCGAGGAGGCGATCTGGTTCGCCGGCGCCGTCTCGGTGCCCGTCTACGAGACGAGCTCCGCGCACCAGGTCGAGTGGATCCTGCGCGACTCCGGCGCCCGGCACGCGTTCGTCGAGGACGCGCCGCACGCCGCGCTCGTCCGCCGCGCCGCGGAGGGGCTGGACCACCCGGTGGAGGTGTGGGAGTTCGGCGACGACGGCTCCGGCGCCATCCCGGCCGCCGGGCTGGGCGCCCTCGCCGCGGCCGGCGCGGCACGCACGGACGTCGGCCCGGCCGACGTGGAGGCGGCCCGCACGTCGCGGCGCCTGCGCGACGCCGCGTCGATCGTCTACACCTCGGGCACCACCGGCCCGCCGAAGGGCTGCACCATGACGCACGGGAACTTCTCCGAGGTCGCGGTGAACCTCGTCCCGCACATGCGGGAGGTCGTCGCGCCCGACTCGAGGACCCTGATGTTCCTGCCGCTGGCGCACGTCCTGGCCCGGGCCGTGCAGCAGTGCTGCGTGCACGCCGGCACCACGGTGGCCCACGCGCCGTCGGCCACGACCCTGCTGGAGGATCTGGCCGCGTTCCGCCCGACGTTCCTGCTCGCCGTGCCGCGCGTCTTCGAGAAGCTGCGGGCCGGCGCCCTGGCCAAGGCCGAGGCCGCCGGGAAGGGGCGCGTGTTCCGCGCGGCCGAACGGACGGCCATCGACGTCTCGAGGCGCCGCGACGCCCGGGCCCGCGGCCGCCGGCTCCGCCCCGACCCCGGGCTGGCCGCGCGGCACGCGTTCTTCTCGGCGGTCCTCTACCCGAAACTCGGGGCGGCGCTCGGCGGCCGGGCGGAGTACGCGATCTCCGGGGCGAGCGAGCTCACCACGGACCTGGCCCACTTCTTCCGCGGCGCGGGCCTGTGCCTGCTGGAGGGCTACGGCCTGACGGAGACCACGGCGCCCGCCACGGTCAACGCCCCGGCGCTGACCCGGGTGGGCAGCGTCGGCCTCCCGGTCCCCGGCACCGAGATCCGGATCGCGGACGACGGCGAGGTCCTCGTCCGCGGCATCGGTGTCTTCGCCGGCTACCACCGCAACCCCGAGGCGACGGCGGAGGCGTTCGACGCGGACGGCTTCTTCCGCACCGGCGACCTGGGCCGGCTGGACGACGACGGGTTCCTCACGATCACCGGCCGCAAGAAGGACCTGATCGTCACGGCCGGGGGCAAGAACGTCTCCCCCGGTCCGCTCGAGGAGGCCCTGCGCTCCTGCCGGATCGTCTCCCAGGCCGTGGTCGTCGGAGACAACCGGCCCTACGTGGCGGCCCTGCTGACCGTGGACGCCGACGAGCTGGGCCCGTGGGCGCGCTCGCGCGGGCTCGGCGCGCTCGACCCGGCCGCTGCCGCGGCGCACCCGGACGTGCTGGCCGAGCTGCAGCGCGCCGTCGACGCGGCGAACGCCACGGTCTCGCGGGCCGAGGGCATCCGGCGCTTCGCCGTCCTCGAGTCCGACTTCACCGAGGAGTCGGGCCACCTGACCCCGTCGCTCAAGCTCAAGCGGAACTCCGTCCTGGACTCGCACGCCGGCCGGATCGACGAGCTCTACCGCTGACGGGAACCGCCGCCGGCCTAGCGCAGGCCGAAGTCCCGGGCCTCCTGGGCCAGCCGCGAGCGCTCGCGGCGCCGGCGCGTGGGCCAGGTGGCCGCGAGCGTGGCGGCCGCCGCCGCGAGGACCAGGACGGCGATGGCCAGCCCGGCATCGACCCAGAACTGGCCGGGGTAGAGCCGGATGAGCGTGTCGTCCACGCGGAACGTCCAGGTGCCCTCCGCGAAGAACAGCTGGTGGAACGTGGCGAAGAACATCTGCCAGTCCAGGACGGCCAGCACTCCGGCGGCCCCGAGCACGAGCAGCAGGCCGAGCGTCCCGGCGAACAGGGCCCGCCGCACCCCTCCGGCGTACCGGCGGGCCAGGTACCAGGCCATAGCAGCGGCGGCCACGAGCACCACCAGCGCGACGGCGTAGACGACGGCCAGCACGGCCTTGACGTCGGCCATGTGCGCGACCTCCGACGCCAGGAACAGCCGCTCCCCCGTGGGGCCGACCAGCCCGCCCAGGTACTCCGGGCCGGCCGCGTTGTTCAGGTAGTCGACGCCGTAGGAGCCGTAGGTCAGCCGCTCGGCGTCGGAGAACCCGAACGTGTCCGGCGGGAAGCCGGGCCGGTGGTACTCCAGCCAGAGGAACCACGGGCTGGCGACCGCCTTGACGGCGGCCACGAGCACCAGGAACGGGTAGGCGACCGCGAGGAGGACCTGGACGAACCGCGCGAGGACGGGCTTCGCGGTCAGGGCGCGTTCCCGGGCGGTGCTCCGGCGCTGTGCGTCCGGTCCGGCCGCCGGCTCCGCGTCCGCCGGCGGCCGCTTGGCCGCGGCGATCGCGGCGGCCCTGGCGTCGGCCGGACCGTCCGGGTCGGCCGCTGCCCCGGCCACCGGGGCGGCGGAGAGCGCGGCCGTGGGCGCGGCACCGCCGGGCGCGCGGCCGTCGGCCCCGTCCCGGGCATCGCTGGACCCGTGCGACGCGGGCAGCTGCCCGGTGCGGGCGCCGTCGTCGTCCGCGCCCGCGAGACGGCCGTCGCCCGCCGGGGCGCGGCCGTCCCGACCGCCGTCCGCCGGGGCGCCGCCGTCCGCAGGGGCGCCGTCGGCCGGGGCAGCGCCATCGGTCGGCGCGCCCGGTCCCGGGTCCGGGACGGGGCGGGAGTCCCCGGGGGCGGCCGCCGGCCGGTCCCCGCTCGTCTTCATGGCGGCGAGCTTGCGCGCCGCGGCGGCCTCGGGGCCGCCGGACGGAGCCGGCTCCGTCCGGCCCACGGCCCCCGGCCTCGCCTCCGCGCCGCCGTCCCCGGCCGGACCGGCGGGCATCCGGGCCGTCCCCGCGTCCCGCGGAGCCGCGGGCTGGGCGTCGTCGGGCTCGTCGAGCCAGGCCGGACGGTCGCTCGGCCCGCCGGCGGCCGCGATCTCGGCCGGAGGGAGCCGGCGCGCGAACGGTCCGCCCGGCTCCGGGCGGTCGGCCCGGTCCAGGTCGGCTTCGTCCCCGGAGGGCGGCGTGGTGTGCCGGTCGCTCATGCGGCGGTGTTTCCTTTCGTTCAGGCGGCGGGGGCGGTGGCCCCGGCGTCGCCGGCGTCGAGGTCGCCGGTCGCCCCGGAGGCGACGGCGCGGCGACCCAGCGCCAGTGTGTAGGTCCAGTAGCCGGTCAGGACGGCCAGGCCGATGCCCAGGCGGGCCCAGTGCGGCAGCGGGCTGGGGGTCACGAACGCCTCGACGAGCCCCGAGACGAACAGGACCACCGCGAGCCCGAGGGCCACCGTCATCAGGGCCCGCCCCTCGGCCGCGAGGGCGCCGCTGCGGGTCCGGGGGCCCGGGGCGACCCAGGCCCAGAAGATCCGCAGCCCGGCGGCGGCCGCGACGAAGACCGCGGTGAGCTCCATGAACCCGTGGGGCAGGATGTAGAGGAAGAACGTGTCGAGCTCCCCGTAGGCGGCCATGATCCCGCCGGCCGTCCCGATGCCCAGGGCATTCTGGAACAGGACGAACGGGACGTAGAGCCCCGTGATGCCGAAGGCGACGCACAGCGCGGCGATGAGGGCGTTGTTGGTCCAGACCGCCCCGGCGAAGGAGGCCGCCGGGTTCTCGGAGTAGTAGTCGATGAAGTCGTGCTCGACGTAGGCGCGCAGGTCCTCGTCGGAGCCCATGGCGCGGATGACGTCGGGCGAGCCGGCCGCCCACAGGCCGAACGCGGTGGCCGCCGCGCAGAACAGGACGGCGATGACCACGGTGGGGACGCGGATCCGGTAGAACGCCGCGGGCAGCGACTCGCCGAAGAACCGGCCCAGCTCCCCGGCCAGGCTGGGCGGGGCCGCGGTCAGCCGCGTCCGGGCCCGCGAGAGCCGCGCGGAGAGGTCGGCCGAGACCACGGTGTCGGGCTCGATCGAGCGGACGGTCGCCAGGTGTGCCGACACGCGCTCGTAGAGGGCCAGGAACTCGTCGGTCTCGGCGCCGGTGGGCCGGCGCCTCCGTGCCAGCTCGTCGAGGCGGCGCCAGTCGTCCTGGTGCACGGCAACGAAGGCATCGAGATCCACGGGGCCAGCCTATCCCGCGGCCCTCGGATAGATTGGGAGGGCCGGCGCCGCCGTGCCGCCGCCACCGCAGCCACCGAGGGGGAGCTTCGTGAGCACCGTCGTCACCGGCGAGGGAGTCGTCCTCGACCTGCACGAGGCCGGGTTCGCCACGCGCGCCGTCGGCTGCGCGCTCGACTACCTGGCCTACGGCGTGGGGCTCGGGCTGAGCCTGTGGGCGGTCTCGGGCGTGCTCGGCGGGCTGGACGCCTCGGCCGGCCGCGCCCTGGGCATCGGCCTGGCCGTGGCCTGGCTCGTCGCCGCGCCGACCGCCGTGGAGACGCTCAGCCGCGGCAAGTCGCTGGGCCGCTGGGCCATGGGGCTGCGGATCGTGCGGGACGACGGCGGGTCCATCCGGTTCCGGCACGCCTTCGTGCGCGCCATGCTCGCGGTCCTGGAGATCCTGGCCATGTTCGGGTCGCTGGCCCTCGTCGTCGCGTTCGTCCACCCCCAGGGCAAGCGCTTGGGCGACCTCCTGGCCGGCACCTACTCGATGCGGGAGCGCGCGCCCCGGCACCGTCCCGTGATGCCGCCCGTCCCGCCGCACCTGCGGGCGTGGGCGGAGCTGGCCGACGTCGGCCGGATCCCCGACCACCTGGCGGCCCGCGTCTGGCGCTTCGGACGCCAGGCCTCGGCCATGCTCCCCGACTCCCGCGCCCGGCTCGCCGCCGCCCTGGCGGACGAGGTCGGCCGCCACGTCGCGCCCGCCCCGCCGCCGGGCACGGGTGCCGAGGAGTTCCTCGTCGCCGTCATGGCCGAGCGCCGCGGACGGGACCACCGCCGCCTCGCCGCCGTCAAGGAGCGGCAGCGCGCCGTGGCCGAGCGAGTGCACCGCCTGCCGTACGCCGGCCCCTGACGCACGGCGCCCCCGGTCCCGCCGGAGGGGCGGGCCGGGGGCCTCCGGGTGCGCGGCTCAGTACCGGTAGTGGTCGGCCTTGTAGGGTCCGGCGGCGTCGACGCCCAGGTACTCCGCCTGGTCCTTGCTCAGTTCCGTCAGCTCGACGCCGAGGGCGTCCAGGTGCAGGCGGGCGACCTTCTCGTCGAGGACCTTCGGCAGCGTGTACACCGTCTTGGCGTACACCGGGCGGCCGTCCTCGCCGGTCTCCCCGTGGCGCGTGAACAGCTCGATCTGCGCGATCGTCTGGTTCGCGAAGGAGTTGGACATCACAAACGACGGGTGGCCCGTGGCGTTGCCGAGGTTGAGCAGCCGGCCCTCGGAGAGCACGATGATCGAACGCCCGGTCCCGTTGCCGGAGTCGAACACCCACTCGTGGACCTGGGGCTTGATCTCGACCTTGCGGATCCCGGGTACGCGGGCGAGCCCGGCCATGTCGATCTCGTTGTCGAAGTGCCCGACGTTGCCGACGATCGCCTTATCCTTCATCTTGGCCATGTCCTCGGCCATGATGATGTCCTTGCCCCCGGTCGTCGTGATGAAGAGATCGCCCTCGGCCAGCACGGATTCGAGCCGGGCCACCTGGTAGCCGTCCATGGCGGCCTGCAGGGCGCAGATCGGGTCGATCTCGGTGACGACGACGCGGGCGCCCTGCCCGCGCAGCGCCTCGGCGGCGCCCTTGCCGACGTCGCCGTAGCCGCACACGACCGCGACCTTGCCGCCGATCAGCACGTCCGTGGCCCGCATGATGCCGTCGGGCAGGGAGTGGCGGATGCCGTACTTGTTGTCGAACTTGCTCTTCGTGACGGAGTCGTTGACGTTGATCGCCGGGAACAGCAGGCGCCCGGCCGCGGCGAGCTGGTACAGGCGGTTCACGCCCGTGGTGGTCTCCTCGGTGACGCCCAGGATGCCGGACGCGGTGCGCGTCCACTTCTGCGGGTCCGCGGCCAGCGAGCGGCGCAGCGTGTCCAGGATGACCGCGTACTCGGCACTGTCGTCGTCGGAGGTGGCGGGGACCGCCCCCGCGGCCTCGAACTCAACGCCCTGGTGGACGAGCAGCGTCGCGTCACCGCCGTCGTCGAGGATCATGTTCGGCCCCAGGGCCGGGTCCTGGTCGGCGCCGGGCCACGTGAGGATCTGCTCGGCGGTCCACCAGTAGTCCTCGAGGGACTCGTTCTTCCACGCGAACACGGGGACGCCCGCGGGCTCCTCGGGCGTCCCCGTGCCGACGACGACGGCCGCCGCGGCCTCGTCCTGCGTGGAGAAGATGTTGCAGGACGCCCAGCGCACCTCGGCGCCCAGCGCGACCAGCGTCTCGATGAGCACGGCGGTCTGCACGGTCATGTGCAGGGAACCGGCGATCCGGGCGCCCTTCAGGGGCTGGGCGGCGCCGTACTCCTCGCGCAGGGACATCAGGCCGGGCATCTCGTGCTCGGCCAGGCGGATCTGGTGGCGGCCGGCCTCGTGCAGCGAGATGTCGGCGATCTTGTAGTCGAAGCTCATGGGCTACTCCTGGGGGTTGCTGGGGCCTGCGGCGGGGCGCAGGAGGACGGGGATGCCGTCCCGGACGGCGTAGCGGATGCCGGCCGGTTCGCCGGCGGGAACCAGTTCGTCGCCGCGCTGGACGAGCGGCTTTCCGGTCGCCGGGCAGCGCAGCAGCTCCAGGAGGCGGGGGGAAATCGAGGCCATGGGGTCCAGTCTATGCGGCTGGTCGGGGCCGCCGCGGGCTCAGCGGGGCTCGCGCAGCATGCGCAGGCGGGGCCGCGACGGGTCGGCGTCCGACGGCGGCGCCAGCGTCTCCGGCGCGTTCCGGGGCGCCGGCGGGTCCGCGGCGGGCCCCGGCCGGGGCGCGTCGGTCTCGCGGACGGCGTCCGCCAGGGCGGAGAGCTCGTCCGGGGCGACGCGCGGCCTGCCGGGCAGTTCCAGGCGGAGCACGGACCAGCCGCGGGGCGCGGTGAGGCGTTCGGCGTGGTCCGTGCACAGGTCGTAGCAGTGGGGTTCGGCATAGGTCGCCAGCGGCCCCAGCACCACGGTCGAGTCGGAGTACACGTAGGTCAGCGTCGCCACGGCCGGCTGGCGGCAGGCGGAGCGCGAACAGGTTCTGATGGGTCCCACGGATGCCCACCCTACCGCCGGGGCCGCCCCGCGATGCGGAGGCGTGCCGCGCGGTAGCCTTGGGGCATGCCCCGCAGCCTCAGGATCGACCTCGGCGCGGCGGACGGCCCGGGCCGGGCCGGCCGCCCCTTCTCCCGCCGCCGGCGCAACCGCCACGGGCGGGGGCTGCGCGGGAACCTGATGCTGCCCAACGTGCCGGGCGCACGCACGCGCGCCGAGCGGTTCGAGGACCTGGTGGCCGAGTCCGTCGAGCGGCTCGAGCAGATGTGGGGCACGCGGATCAGCGCGATCGCCTTCAGCGTGGCCCTGGTACCCGACCGGCGCCTCCTGGACAAGGGCGCGGACGGGAGGCGCGGCGTTCCGGTCGGGGCGACGTCGACGGCGACCAAGCGCGGCGGGCCGGCCGCCGTCGTCTTCCGCCGCCCCGTCGAGGAACTGGTCCACCACCCCGCCCAGCTGCCCGACGCCGTGCACGACACGGTTGTGGAGCTCGTCGGCGAACTGTTGGCGATGCCGCCCGAGGACGTCGACCCGTCCTACGGCGGCTGGCTGGACCGCTAGCGTCCGGGCGGGCCCGCCGCCTACTGCCGCAGGTCGACGACGGCGCCGCGCTGGCCCTCCGCCGCCGGCGGGATGGTCGCCGCGGAGACGCCCCGGCCGGCGTCCGTGGTCACCAGCGAGCCGAACGCCGCGTCTCCGGAGGCGCCGACGATCAGGGCGACCGTGGTGCGGCCCAGCTCGCGCGCGTGGCGCACCTCGGTGGTCCCCCCGGAGACCGTGACCTCGCGCGCGGAGCCGATGGTCCCCTCCGCGGAGACGGGCCGCAGCTCGATGTGGGCCTCGGTTCCGGTCGTGCCGAAGAGCAGCCGGGTTTGGGCGTCCTCGGGCAGGACGACGAGGTGCTGGCCGCCGAGCCGGTCCGTGGACGCGGCCGCGGCCAGGTCCACGGGGCGGCCGCCGCTGTTGCCGCGGACGAACCGGGCCGCGGCCGTCACCGGCTGGTCCGACTGGACCACGAACGTGTACTCGCCCTCGGGCAGGGAGTCCAGCGGGATCTGCGTCGTCGTCCCGCCGGCGGCGGTGGCCGTGCCCCCGTCGGGCAGGTCGACCTCGCCGCCCTCGCCGAAGGCGCGCAGTGTCAGCCGCGCGTCCTCGGTCCCCGGGACGGCCACCTGCAGCTGGGCGCTGGCGTCCTCGAAGCCGTCCGGACGCGCGATCGCCCGGCGCGTGGTCGTGGAGCCCATGAGGGAGACCCCGGGCACGATCTGGGTCCCCGACGGCGCGGACGACGGCTCGATCCACTCCACGCCTCCGGGCGTCAGCCCGCGCAGGACGCTCTGCTGGATCACGGAGCTGACGGGGGCGCCGGTGGAGCGCACGTGGACGGACAGGGAGGGCAGGTCCGCGGCGAGCCCGGCCAGGACCACGGTGTGCGTATCGCCCGGGGCCACCACGATCCCGCGCGTGTTGGCCGCCTCGACGGGCCCGTCCGGCCCGAACAGCTCGAGGTCGACCGTAGCGGGCGACTCCGCGGGGTTCGTGACGACCAGCAACGCCGTGCGTCCGATCTCGGTCGACGCCCCGACCAGCCACTGGTCGGTGGAGGGCGCCTGGCAGCGGGAGACGGCCTGGCCGGCCAGGTCGCCGTCCGTGGCGCCGTAGGTGCGGGTCATGCCGGCCACGGTCTTCAGCCCGCCGAGCGGCTGGGCGCGCAGCACGCGCGGGCCGGGCGCCTCCAGGCCGCTGCGGACCGTTCCCGAGCGGCCGGAGAAGCCGTCCGCCCCGCTCGCGGCCGGCTCCTCGGCCTCGTCCTCCGGCAGGCGCGGGGAGAGTTCGACGGCGTTGCCGCCGTCGGGGTCCGCCACGGAGGCGCCGGGCGTCCGCTGCGCGAGGTCGCCCAGGACGACGGCGCGCAGGGCGCTGCGCGACGACTCGGCCTCCGGGGCGAACGCGGGGTCGGTGCCGTCCGCGACGGTGCCCTCGACGAGGCGCGCCGTGGGCGGGCAGGACGCGAGGGTGTCGCCGACGGGCACGGAGGTGGGCGGCACGGGCAGCTCCGGCTCCGCGGGACGGGCCTGCCACACGGAGCCGGCGGCGGTCCCGCCGGCGGCCACCGCCAGCAGGGCGGCGCCGGCGGCCAGGGACAGGGTGCGGCGGCGTGGGCTCACAGGTCCTCCTCGGTGCGCGGGCGGGAGCCGGCGGGCGCGGTGCCGGCCTCGTCCAGCGCGCGGATGGATTCGGCGCTGCCGGTGGCGCGGTATTCCTCGATGCGGCGGGGGGCGAAGCGGCGCCGCTGCGGCACCGGGATCGCCAGGGCCACGGCCAGGGCGAGCACGGCCACCTGCAGGATCCCCAGCGGCAGCGCCCAGGGGTTGGAGTAGCCGACGTCGAGCCGTCCCGCATCGGCCGGCAGGCGGAACGCCTGGCTCCAGCCCAGGGCCGTGGGCTCGAGCGGTTGCCCGTCCAGGGACGCGTGCCAGCCGGGGTCGGCGCGCTCGGCGAGCACCACCAGCCGGTCGCCGTCGCCCGCCGGGACCGCGGCGTCGTCCACCCGGGCCCGCTCCGAGACGACCAGGCGCAGCGTCTGGCCCTCCGGGTCGGCGATCCGCACGCGCGACGTGAAGTCCGCCGGGTTCGTGGCCCCCGCCGGGGCCTCCCTGGCGGTCAGGCGCCAGAGCCAGCCCTCGTCGGTCTTGCCGACGGCGGCGAGCCCGGGCGCGGAGTCGATCTGTCCGGAGCGGAACTCTGCGTCCGCCGAGCTGTCGCGCAGCACGATGAACGAGACGCCCAGCTGCTCGAGTTCGGGGCGCGCGTCGATGGACTCCCCCGAGAGCAGCGCGGCCACGGTGCTCCGGACCGCGGCCCGGGCGTCGTCGTCGCCCGCGCGGTCGGGGACCGCCAGCGGACCGCGCAGCGCGTCGGCCGAGGCGACGGCAGCCAGGCCGTCGAGCGTGGTGCCGCTCCCGTCGGCCAGCGTGGCCTCCACGCCGCCGTCGTCCTGCGGGGCGATGACGAGCGTGCGGTCCTCGTGGGGGCCCCTCGCCCGGTCCACGACGGTCGCCGGCAGGGACTCCACGGGCGCGGCGGACACCGCGCGGCCGGTTCCGAACGACTCCTGGACGCGCGGCGCGGCGGCCTGCCCGGCGGCGGGGGCCTGCGGGGCCGGTGCGAGCCACACGACGCCCGCCGCGGCGATGCCGAGGGCCAGGACGGCGGTCCCGGCGCGCCAGGCGCCGGTCGCGGGGCGGGACTCCGCGCGGGCGTGCTCGGGTTGCGGGCGCGAGGCGTCGAGCGCGGCGGCGGCGGCGAGGAGCAGCCCGGCGAGGGCGAGCGAGACGAAGGGGCCGGTCGCCGGCGTGACGGCGCGGCCGCCGTCGAGCGCCGTCGGGAGCACGGAGGCCGCGTAGGCGGCGGCCAGGGCGACGACGGCGGTGAGCCAGCCGGCCCGCGCCAGCGCCCCCGCGCGGCCGGGCAGGAACGGCCCGACGACGGCGAGCAGGACCACGGGCGCGCCGACGAGCAGGCCGAGCACGAGGGCCCACGGGCCCTCCGCCAGCGCGTCGAGGGCCCCGAGGGCGGGCGCTGAGGCCGCGGGGTCGAACGCCACCGGGAATCCCAGCAGCTGCTGCCACACCGGAGCCGGGTCGAAGGCCTGCGGCACGGCGGGGTCGGCCAGGGCGGCGCGCGGATTGCGCACCGCGGCCACGAACGAGGGCGCGGCCAGCACCAGGGCCGGCAGCGGCATCCACGCCACGGTGCGGGCCCGGCGGCGCAACACCAGGGCCAGCACGGCCACGAGGACCAGGACGGGCAGCAGCAGGGCCGGCGAGGCGGCCGTGCACACGGCCAGGGCCAGGGAGCCGGCGGCGGCCGCCGTCCACGAGGGGACGCCGCCCACGCCCGCCCGGCTCACGGGGCGGGGGCCGGCCGCCGCCGGCCGCCGGTCGCGGGCGGCCCCGACGGCGCGGACCGCGCCGAGCAGGGCCAGGGGCAGCGCCACGTGCACGGCCACCGAGCCGGGGCGCCCGGACGCGAGGCCGACCTGCAGGGCCGGCGCAAGGCCCCAGGCGAGGGCGCCCAGGAACCGGACCCCGCGGCTGCCGGTGACGGCGCCGAGCGCGAACCACGCGGCCAGGGCCGCGGCCGGCATCGCCAGCAGCCACCCCGCCACGAAGGCCGTGTTGGGGTGCCCGAACCCGAGGAGCGCCACGGGCCACAGCGCGTAGTCGAAGGCGTCGCCCGGGCCGGGAAGGCCGGCCCCCGCGCCCTGCCACCAGGACGCCCCGTGGGCGAACACGGCGGCCGCGGTCGGCGAGAGCGGGAGCAGCGAGCCGCCGGACAGGGCCTCGGCGCCCAGCAGCCCCCGCAGTCCAATCAGCGAGGCCGCCACCAGCGCGAGCACGGCGGCGGCGGCGCCCACGCCGGGGCTCGTCCGGGCGGCCGTGGCCAGGGCCGCGAAGTCGTCGTGGTGCTCGCCGGTCGGGTTGGAGGGCGCCAGGCTGGCCCCGGAGCCGTCGCCGACGACGGCCTCGGCCTCGATGCCGTCCATCAGCGTGCGCCGGTGCACCCACACGTCGCGGCCGGAGACCATGAGGGCGCGCACCGTGCGCCGCGGCACCCGGCGCGTGCGGGCGGCGTCGCGGCGGGAGGCGGCCAGCCGGGCCGGCGAGAACACGGCAGCCAGCGTGGCCCCGAGCTGCCCGACGGCGTGGCCCGGGTCCTTGGCGACCAGGCTGGCGAGGAACCGCAGGATGCCGCCGGCGACCGCGCCGAGGGCGAGGAACGGCAGCTTCCAGGCGGGCGCGTGCTTCAGGCGCAGGTAGACCTCCGAGCGCCGGGTCGCGCTGGCGTCGGAGGAGTCGTCGGTGTGCGCGGCGTGGAGCACCTGGGCGCGCGGGACGACGACGACGCGGTGCCCGGCCAGCCGGTTGCGCCAGCAGAAGTCGACGTCCGCCCCGATGTCGGGCAGCGCCGGGTCGAAGCCGCCCAGGGCGTCCCAGACGTCCCGGCGCACGAGCATGCCGGCGGAGTCGACGGCGAACATGTCGGTGCGCCGGTCGTACTGGCCCTGGTCGAGCTCGTCCACGTCGACCATGGTGAGGCGCTCGGCCCAGCGGCTGACGCTGAGGCCGACGTCGACCAGACGCCGGGGCCGGTGCAGGTCCAGCTGCTTGCAGCCGGCCACGGTCACGGACGGTGCCGTCTCCACGGCGGCGAGGAGTCGCTCGAGGGCCTCCGGGGCGGGCGCGGAGTCGTCGTGCAGGATCCAGATCCAGTCCTGCGCGCCCTCGGCCGGGGCGGCGGGATGCTCCGCGAGCCCCGCCTCGACGGCGGCGCCGAGGGATCCGGCGTCGGGGGCGGAGGCCAGCCGGGCCGCGGCGGGCAGCCCGTCGCGCAGGGTCCCGGCCGCGGAGGAGTCGCCGGTCGCGTCGACGCCGACCACGAGGTCGGGGGCGCGGTGTTGGCGGGTGAGGGCGTCGAGGGCTCCGGGGAGGTGCCGCACCCCGTGGCGTGCCACGAGGACGGCGGTGACGCGGACGTGCGAGTGAATCAGACCGCTCGCTTTCTCAGGCGGCGCCGCTCACGCTCGGAGAGGCCGCCCCAGATGCCGAAGCGCTCGTCGTTGGACAGGGCGTACTCGAGGCACTCGGACCGCACGTTGCAGGCGCCGCAGACCTTCTTGGCGTCGCGCGTGGAACCGCCCTTCTCCGGGAAGAACGCCTCCGGATCGGTCTGCGCGCACAGCGCCTCGGTCTGCCACCCGAGTTCGCCCTCGTCCTCGGCGCCGGGGAACCCGGGCAGCCCGATCCACACGGCCTGGGGCACGGTGGTGGCCTCGAGCCCGCCGGGGCGGGGCGCCGCGTCGACCTCGGGCGCGTTGGCGGCGAGGTACGCGGTCGCCTGGTCCTCGAGGGTGGTGGCCATGGAGTCGCGGTAGCGTTCGGCGGCCGCCTCGTCGGCCGGGTCGACGAACCAGTCCACCGGGACGCCGCGCGCGGCGCCACCCGGCATCGCCCGCTCGGCGGCCGCGAATCGGCCGTCGGTGCGCTCTGCATTGCCCATGGTGTCGAAGCCTTCCGGTATGGTCTGCGGTCGCCGTCCGACCCCCTGCGGGGCCCGTCCGGTCATAGCTAATTACACTCGTGTAACTCGGGGTCCGTCAAGCCGAAGCGGTGATTGTATAGAGGCGAGGCACCGGCGCGCGTCCGCGCCACGCCGGGATCTTCCCCGGTGGGGGCGGCGTGTCGCGGGCCCCCCGGATTCACAGGGATTTCCCAGCCTACGAGAGAGGAGCCCCATGGGCACCGAGACCGATTCGTTAGATTTTACGGAACGCCTGCTGGCGCCGCTGCGCCACTCCACGTCGCCGCTGCTCGTCTGGCGGGCCGGGGGCGGCGAGCGGATCGAGCTCAGCGGGCGGGTGTTCGACAACTGGGTGGCCAAGTCGGCCAACCTGCTCCACGAGGAGCTCGACGCGGGGCCCGGCACCGTCCTGCACCTGTCGCTTCCCGTCCACTGGAAGACCCTCGCCATCGCGCTGGCTGGGCTGCACCTGGGCGCCACCCTCGCCGTGGGGGACGGCGCCGCCGACGCGGACATCCTGGCGTTCTCGGATCCCGACGGGCTGCCGTCCGGCCCGGAGCTCTTGGCGGTCGGCCTGCACCCGCTGGCCCCGTCCTTCGGGCCCGGCCTCCCGGACGGGGCCCTGGACTACGCGGCCGAGGTGCGCGCGTTCGGCGACTACCACCTCCCGGATCCGGTGGAGGGCGGGGCGGAGGCCCTGCGCGGCGACGGGGACGCGGCGACGTACGCGTCGCTGTTCGGGCTCCGCTCCCCCGGTGGCACGGCGGCACTCGACGCGGGGGCCGGTCCCGGAGCGGCGGTCCGCGCGGCGGTCTCCGTGTTCGCCGCCGGCGACGCGCTCGTCCTCCTGGGTCCCGGCGCGGAGGCCGACCAGCACGTCCTCGACTCCGAGGGGGTCCGCCGCCGCCTCCCGTCCTGAGCGGCCGGCCGCCGGCGGCGTGCCGCCGGTCCCGCGGCAGTCGCTCCCCCGGGGCCGCGCCGCCACCCGGCGCCCGCCCGGCGGGCGTGCCTCCTACTCCGCGGCGGTCGCCTCCCCCTGGGCGGTGCCGACGCTCGGGGCGGGCTCGGCGGCGGCGTGCCGCGGAGCGGTGTGTCCGGCGGCGGGGCGCAGTGCGGAGCCGTGGGCGGACGGGCCTGACCGCCGGGCATGCTGGCCCTTCTCGTGGCGCCCCTGCTCGGTGTTTTCCGTGGGCCGGAGGAGGGCGCGGTCGTGGTCGAACCCGGGCTCGACGTCGAGCTCCTCCGTGAAGACCCAGAACCGGTAGGCGAAGAAGCGGAAGATGGTGCCGAGGACCAGGCCGACGACGGAGCCGGCCACGAACAGGCTCGCGGGGTCGGTCATCCCGAGCCAGTACTTGGTGACGCCGACGCAGGCGGCGGCGATCAGCAGGCCGATCGCGTTCATGATGAGGAACATGACCAGCTCGCGGCCGACGGAGGCGCGACGGCGGTGGCGGAACGTCCAGTAGCGGTTGGCGACCCAGGAGAACATGGTGGCCACGATGCCGGCAACGACCTTCGCCTTGACCTGCGAATCGTCCATCGGCCCGCTCATCATCCAGACGAAGATCGCGGAGTCGATGACGAAGGCGATGCCCCCGACCACGCCGAACTTCATGACCTCGCGCCACAGCAGCGCGACGAGTCCGGTGGCTTTGTCGATGAGCCCCTTGAGCATGGTCCTCCGCGGTCGTCCGGGTGCAGCCGGTTTCGGGTGCAACCCCCTATTCTAGGCACGCGGCTGTGTATTCGCTGGGAATGGGCCGCGCCGGACGGACCGTTCCGCGGCCCGGGGCCCGCGCTTCGGTACATTGGGTAGGTGAGTTTCCCTGTGATTGGCGTCGTCGGCGGCGGCCAGCTGGCCCGGATGATGGCCCCCGAGGCCGTGAACCTCGGCTTCGAGCTGCGCATCCTGGCCGAGGGCCCCGACGTCTCCGCCGTACCGTCCGTTCCCCAGGCCCCCGTCGGGGACTACCGCGACCTCGAGACCCTCCGGCGCTTCGCCGACGGCGTCGACGTCCTGACGTTCGACCACGAGCACGTGCCGAATGACCACCTGCGCGCGCTCATCGCCGAGGGCGTGAACGTCCAGCCCCGCCCGGACGCGCTGATCCACGCCCAGGACAAGCTCGTGATGCGCCGGGCGATCGCCGAGCTGGGCCTGCCGAACCCCGAGTGGGCGGCCGTGGCCACGGTCGAGGAGCTCGTCGCGTTCGGCGGCCGCATCGGTTGGCCGGTGGTCCTCAAGACCCCCCGCGGCGGCTACGACGGCAAGGGCGTGCGGGTGGTCGATTCCGCGGCCGCCGCGGCGGAGTGCGCCGACTGGTTCGGCCAGGGCGATCTGCTGGCGGAAGCGAAGGTCCCGTTCGCCCGCGAGCTTTCCGCGCTCGTGGCCCGGACCCCCGGTGGCGAGTCCCGGGCGTGGCCGGTCGTGCACACGATCCAGGTCGACGGCGTCTGCGACGAGGTCATCGCCCCGGCGCCCGGGCTGGACCCCGAGGTCGAGGCCGCCGCCGAGCGGGCGGCCCTGCGGATCGCCGAGGCGTTCGGCGTCACCGGCGTCATGGCCGCGGAGCTGTTCGAGACCCCCGGCGTGGGCGCCGGCTTCGTGATCAACGAGCTGGCCATGCGCCCCCACAACACGGGCCACTGGACCATGAACGGGTCCGTGACCAGTCAGTTCGAGCAGCACCTGCGCGCCGTCCTGGACCTCCCCCTCGGCGCGACCGACGCCCTCGGCGAGGTGTGTGTGATGAAAAACTACCTGGGCGGCGCCAACACGGACCTGTTCACGGCGTTCCCCGCGGCGCTTGCCGCGGAGCCGCGCGCCAAGGTCCACGCGTACGGCAAGTCGGTGCGCCCCGGCCGGAAGATCGGCCACGTCAACGTCGTCGGCGGCCCCGGGGAGGATGTGGACGCGGTCCGCGCCCGCGCCGGCCGCGTCGCCGCCCTGATCCGCGACGGCGCCGCCGCCGCGGCCACGGAAGGAGCCCGCTAGATGAGCACCGAAACCCCCCTGGTCGGCGTGGTGATGGGTTCCGACTCGGACTGGCCCGTCATGCAGGCCGCCGCCGAGGCCCTGCGCGAATTCGGGATCCCCTTCGAGGCCGACGTCGTCTCGGCGCACCGGATGCCCGAGGACATGATCGCCTACGGCAAGCGGGCCCACGAGCGGGGCCTGCGCGTGATCATCGCCGGGGCCGGCGGAGCGGCGCACCTGCCCGGCATGCTGGCCTCCGTCACCCCGCTTCCCGTGGTCGGCGTCCCCGTGCCCCTGAAGACCCTGGACGGCATGGACTCCCTGCTGTCGATCGTCCAGATGCCGGCCGGCGTGCCCGTCGCCACCGTCTCGATCGGGGGCGCGCGCAACGCGGGCCTGCTGGCGGCGCGGATCCTGGCCGCCGGCGAGGGGGCCTTCGCGGAGCGGCTCCGCGACCGCCTCGTCGAGTTTTCCGGTTCGCTGCGCCAGGTCGCCGCGGACAAGGGCGCCGCCCTGCGCGCCGCCGCCAACCAGGACTAGCCCCGCCATGGACCACGACGCGACCCCCACCGGCATCGGCTCCGACCCGATGCACCAACCCGAGTCCGCCTCCCTCCCCGTGCGGAGCAAGCGGGCCGCGTTCCTGCTCCTGCTGACGGTCTTCGTCCCCGGCGGAGCCCAGGTCGTCGCCGGCAACCGCGGGCTCGGCCGACGGGCCCTGGCCGTGACGATCGGCTGCTGGGCCGTCCTGCTGGCGGTGCTCGCGGTGGCCTTGGTCAACCGCGGCATCCTCATCGAGGTCCTCGCCCGCCCCTCGGTGCAGCTCGTCCTTGCGATCGTGCTCGCCGTGCTGGCCGTCGGCTGGGTGCTCCTGTTCCTCAACACGCTCGCGATCATCCGGCCGCGCCTGCTCGCCCCCGGCATGCGGGCGATCGTCGCGGCCGCGACCGTCGTACTCATGGTGGCCACTGGCGGCCTGCTTGGCTACGGCGCCCACATCCTGAACATGGGACGCGGCACGATCTCCAACGTGTTCGCGTCCGGCCCGCCGATCGAACCGGTGGACGGCCGCTACAACATCCTCGTCATGGGCGGGGACGCCGGCGAGAACCGCGTCGGGCTGCGCCCGGACAGCATCAACCTGTTCAGCATCGACGCGGACTCGGGCCAGACGGCCGTCATCTCCGTGCCCCGGAACTTCCAGAACGCCCCGTTCCCCGAGGACTCGCCCCTGCACGAGGTCTACCCCGAGGGCTTCAGCTGCGGGGACGCGTGCATCATCAACGCCCTCTACCCGACCGTCGAGGCCGAACACGCCGACGTCTACCCGGAGGGGTCCAACGCCGGCGCCGAGGCCACCATGGACGCGATGGAGGGCATCACCGGGCTCAAGGTCCAGGGCTACGTGCTGGTCGACATGGGCGGCTTCGAGGAGTTCATCGACGCCATGGGCGGGGTCTCCATCGTCTCGGAGGGCTGGGTCCCCTACCGCGGCGCGCCCCGCGAGGACACCACGGTCCGGACCCGCTGGTTCGCGCCCGGCGAGCACACGTTCAACGGCGAACAGGCCCTCTGGTTCGCCCGTTCCCGGTACTTCACCACCGACTACCACCGCATCCGGCGCCAACAGTGCCTGCAGCAGGCCATGATGAGCCAGTTCAACCCGAAGACCGTGCTGACGCGCTTCTCGGGCATCATGGAGGCCGGGGAGCAGCTCGTGGAGACGGACCTGCCCCAGAGCCAGCTCGGCGGCTTCATGAACCTCGCGGACAGGGCGACCGACCAGCCCTTCGAGCGGCTGACCCTCGGCGCCCCGGACTTCGGCACCTCCGGGGACCGGTTCTCGACGTTCCCGGACTTCGACGAGATCCGCTCCCGCCTCGACACGCTCTTGGCCGAGGCCTCCGACGGGGGCGCGGAGGCCGCCGCCCCCGCGCGTCCGGCCGGCACCGGCGCCACGGGCGCCGTGGCGGCCCCCGGGTCCGCCCTCGTCCGCACGGCGTCCACCGAGCCGAGCGGCTCGGGCGAGGAGATCGAACCCGGGCTCGGCGGCCCGGCCGTGCCCACCACCCAGCGCGACGGCTCCCCGATCACCGAGGAGTACCTCATCGAGCTGGAGATCGTCGGCGACACCGGGCGCCTCGAGCTCATCGCGTCCAACAACTCCGGCTGCGCGCCGGGCTAGCCGGCCTGCAGGCCACTGCAAGGGGAATCAATGCACCGCTTGGAGAACACCGTCCGCGACTACGCGTGGGGATCGCCCACGCTGATCCCGGAGCTGTTCGGGACCCGCCCGGACGGCGCTCCCCAGGCCGAGGTGTGGCTCGGCGCCCACCCCGGGGCCCCGTCGACGGCCATCGCCGCCGACGGGGCGCGGACGCCGCTCGACCGGCTCGTCGCCGCGGACCCCGGCGCCGCCCTCGGGGCGGAGGCCGCCGCCCGCTTCGGCCGCCTGCCGTTCCTGGCGAAGGTCCTCGCCGCGGCGAAGCCGCTGTCGCTGCAGGTCCATCCGACCCTCGTCCAGGCGCGGGCCGGCTTCGCCGCGGAGGAATCCGCCGGGGTGCCCCGCGACGCGGCGCACCGGAACTACCGCGACGACAACCACAAGCCGGAGATGGTTTTCGCGCTGACCGACTTCGCGGCCCTGTCCGGGTTCCGCGACCCGGTCGAGTCCGCGGCCCTCTTCGAGCGGCTGGCCGCCTCCCTGCCCGCGGGTCGGGACGGCGCCGCGGCCGCGGCGCGGGAGACGGCGTCGAGGCTGCGTGCGGGGAACCTGCGCGGCGCGTTCGCCGGGTTGCTCGACGGCGGCGCCGACACGCAGCGTCTCGTGGAGGCGGCTGCCGGGGCCTCGGCCTCGGGGGCGTTCGCCGACGAGCCCGCTCTGGCGGAACTGGCGACCCTGGCCGGGCATTTCCCCGGGGACGCCGGCGTCGTGGTCTCCCTGCTGCTGAACCACGTGGTCCTGGCCCCCGGGGAGGCCATGCACCTGGCGGCCGGCAACGTGCACGCCTACCTGCGCGGACTCGGCATCGAGGTCATGGCGAACTCGGACAACGTCCTCCGCGGCGGGCTGACCCCCAAGCACATCGACGTGCCGGAGCTGCTGGCGACCGTGGACTTCACCCCGCAGCCCGTCCCGCGGACCGTCCCCGCCGCGGACGACCCCCTGGGCCGGCGCATCTACCGGCCACCGTTCGACGAGTTCCAGCTGCAGCACATCGAGATCGACCCCGCGGGGCAGGGCGCCTCCGGGGGCGACGTGCCCGTGGCCCAGAACGGCCCGGTCGTGCTCCTGTGCACGCGGGGACCGCTGCTGGTGGACGGGCCGCGCGGGGACGTGCGGCTGGAGGCCGGCGGGAGCCTGTTCGCGGGCCCGGGCGACGCGCCGCTGGTCGTGCGGCCGCTCGACGGGGCCCCCGCCACGGCGTTCGCCGTCACCGTCTCCGAGCGGCCCCCCGCCGTCGCGCCCGTCGCCTAGGCGCGCGGCCGCGCGCCGCGCCACCCTGCTCCACGCTGCGCCGCCCGCCGCGCCACCCTGCGCCGCACACCGCGCCGCCCCTCCGGGCCACCGCCGGCGGCCGGCTGTAGGACGCCGGTGGGACGACGCACAGGGGCCCCGGACACCGCCGTCGCGGTCGTCCGGGGCCCCTGCCGCGTCCGCGCTCCTAGCGCGTGTACGCCTCCCACTTCCGGGCCTGGTGCTCGCCCTCAACGAAGCGGATCGTGCCCGACTTCGAGCGCATCACGATGGACTGGGTCAGGATGCGCTTGTCGCGGTAGCGGACGCCGCGCAGCAGGTCGCCGTCGGTGATGCCCGTCGCGGCGAAGTAGCAGTTGTCGCTCGTGACCAGGTCCGTCGTCGTCAGGACGCGGTCCACGTCGAGGCCGGCGTCGACCGCCTTCTGCCGCTCGTCGTCGTCCTGCGGCCACAGGCGGCCCTGGATGACGCCGCCGAGGGCGCGGATGGCACACGCGGTGACGATGCCCTCGGGGGTGCCGCCGACGCCCATGAGCGCGTCCACCCCGGTCCCCTCGCGGGTGGCCGCGATGGCCCCGGCGACGTCGCCGTCCATGATCATCTTCGTGCGCGCCCCGGCGGCCCGGATCTCCTCGATGATTCCCGCGTGGCGCGGCCGGTCCAGCAGGCAGACCGTCACCTGGCTGATCGGCTTGTTCTTGGCCTTGGCGATGAGGTGCAGGTTCTGCTTCACGGGCAGGCGCAGGTCCACCAGCTCGGCGGCCTCCGGGCCGGTCACGAGCTTCTCCATGTAGAACACGGCTGACGGGTCGAACATCGTGCCGCGCTCGGCAACCGCGAGCACGGACAGCGCGTTGTTGATGCCGAGCGCCGTCAGGCGGGTCCCGTCGATCGGGTCGACGGCGACGTCGACCTCGGGGCCGTTGCCGTCCCCGACCCGTTCGCCGTTGTACAGCATCGGGGCCTCGTCCTTCTCCCCCTCCCCGATCACGACCACGCCGTTGAAGCTGACGGTGGACAGCAGGGAGCGCATGGCGTCCACCGCCGCCCCGTCCGCGGAGTTCTTGTCGCCCAGGCCCACCCAGGGGCTCGAGGCGATGGCGGCGGCCTCCGTGACGCGCACCAGCTCGAGGGCCAGGTTGCGGTCCGGCTCGGCGTCGCCGACGGAGAGTCGTGGGGACAGGTGGGCGAAATTCGTGGCTTCGGTCACGGTGCTCCTCGTCGTTGAGCGGTTTCGGCGGCCTGAGCCGCCCCTTGGGATCATATCCCCCGGGCCCGGTTTCGGCCGTGGGCATGACATCGGGGACAATGGAGACGATGAGCAGCACCGACCGCCCCGCCCCGACCGTCCCCGACGCGGCCTCCCCCGCCGCCGGGGCACCGCAGCCTGCCGCGGACGCGCCCAAGCCCGTCCTCACCGCCGCCCAGGCCAAGCGCGCCAACCAGACGCTCAAGGGCATGGTCATCTCCTCGCTGCTGACGGTGGCCGTGGTGGTGCCCGTCATCGCGCTGAACCCGACGAGCACGGCCGAGACCTACGAGCGGCACGTGGACGTCGAGGCGGTCGCCGGCCAGGCCGCGGCCGTGGCCGGCTTCGACCCCGCCGCCCCGGACCTGCCCGAGGGCTGGTCCGCGAACTTCGCGCGCTGGGTGTCCGGCACCGCGGACGGCATCGACTACTGGGAAACCGGGTTCGTGACGCCCGAAGGCGGCTTCGTGTGGCTCCGCCAGGCCGCCGAGCCCAACCCGACCTGGATCGCCCACCACGCCGAGGACGCCGCGCCGGCCGGGCCGACGACGCTCGCGGGCACCGTGTGGGACACGCTCGAGGGCCCGGAGGAGACCACGTACGTCCACGCCGGACGGGGCTCCACCGTCCTGCTGACCACCGACGCGTCGCCCGCCGAGACCGAGACGGCCGCCCGCGCAGTCCTCGCGGAGCTTCCCTAGCGCTGGGCGGGGCCCAGCCCGGCGGTAACGCGCGCCACTCCCGCGCTATTCTGGAGCCCATGCACGAGGATTCCCCCACCGTCCCCACCGCCCCCACCCCGCCGACGCCCGCCGAGGCGTGGAAGCGCCTGCGCGAAGGCAACATGCGCTTCATCTCCGAGTCCACGGACCACCCCAACCAGGACGCCGCGCGGCGCGCGTCGCTCGTGGCCACGCAGAACCCGTTCGCGGTGATCTTCGGGTGCTCCGACTCGCGGCTGGCCGCCGAGATCATCTTCGACGTGGGCCTGGGGGACGTCTTCGTCGTCCGCACGGCGGGGCACGTGATCGACCCGGCCGCGCTGGGGTCCCTGGAGTACGCCGTGGAGATGCTCAACGTCCCGCTCGTCGTCGTGCTCGGCCACGACTCCTGCGGGGCCGTGACCGCCACCGTCGATTCCGTCGACCACGGACGGATGCCCCCGGGCTTCATCCGCGACCTCGTCGAGCGCATCGCCCCGTCCGTCCTGGCCGCCCGCCAGGCCGGCATCACGGACATCGACGACCACGTCGTCGAGCACGTCAAGCAGACGACGGACCGGCTTCCGGACAAGTCCAAGATCATCGCGGCGGCCATCGAGGACGGGCGCACCGCCGTCGTCGGCCTCGCCTACCACCTCGCGGACGGCAAGGCCGAACTCGTCCACCACTTTGGCGCCATCTAGCCCCCGGGCCGGGCGGGCGGCGGCCCGCCGCCGCCCGCCCGGCCCCATCCCGCCCGCGGCGGCCCCGGCGTAGGGTGGCCCCATGGCTGACACTGCTGACTACCGCATCGAACACGACACCATGGGCGAGGTCCGGGTCCCGGCCGACGCGCTCTACCGGGCCCAGACGCAGCGCGCCGTCGAGAACTTCCCGATCTCGGGCAAGCGGCTCGAGCGCAAGCACATCGAGGCCTTGGCCCTCGTGAAGAAGTCCGCCGCCCTGGCCAACTCGGCGCTCGGGGTCCTCGACGCCGAGCGCGCGGACGCCATCGCGGCGGCCGCAGACCGCGTCGCGTCCGGCGAATTCGACACCCACTTCCCGATCGACGTCTTCCAGACCGGTTCCGGGACGTCCTCGAACATGAACATGAACGAGGTCCTGGCCGAGCTCGCCACCCGCGCGCTGGCCGACGCCGGCAGCTCCACCACGGTGCACCCGAACGACCACGTCAACGCGTCCCAGTCCTCCAACGACGTCTTCCCAACCTCCGTGCACGTCGCCGCGACGTCCGCCCTGGTCCACGACCTGATGCCCGCGCTGGAGCACCTCGCCGCGTCCCTGGAGCGCAAGGCCGAACGGTTCGCCGACGTGGTCAAGTCCGGGCGCACCCACCTCATGGACGCCACGCCCGTGACGCTCGGGCAGGAGTTCGGCGGGTACGCGGCGCAGGTCCGCTACGGCATCGAGCGCGTCCAGTCCGCCCTGCCGCGCGTCGCGGAGGTCCCCCTCGGCGGCACCGCCGTCGGCACCGGCATCAACACCCCGGCCGGCTTCCCGCAGCGGGTCATCGAGCGTCTCGCCGAGGAGTCCGGCCTGCCCATCACCGAGGCGCGCAACCACTTCGAGGCCCAGGCCAACCGCGACGGGCTCGTGGAGGCCTCCGGCCAGCTGCGCACCATCGCCTACTCGATGATGAAGATCGCCAACGACCTGCGCTGGATGGGCTCGGGGCCCAACACGGGGCTCGGGGAGATCGCCATCCCGGACCTGCAGCCCGGCTCGTCGATCATGCCCGGCAAGGTGAACCCGGTGATCTGCGAGGCCGCGATCATGGTGGCCGCCCAGGTCGTCGGCAACGACACGACGATCGCCCTGTCCTCCACGAACGGCGCGTTCGAGCTGAACGTGGGCATCCCGGTCATGGCCGCGAACCTGCTCGAGTCCATCCGCCTGCTGGCCAACACGTCGCGCGTCATGGCGGACAAGATGGTCGACGGGATCGAGGCCAACGAGGAGCGGGCGCGCTTCCTGGCCGAGGCGTCCCCGTCCATCGTCACCCCGTTGAACCGGTTCATCGGGTACGAGAACGCGGCGAAGATCGCGAAGAAGGCCGTCGCCGACGGCCTGACGGTCCGGGAGGCGACGCTGGCGCTGGGCTTCGTGGAGCGCGGCGAGCTGACGGAGGAGCAGCTCGACGCGGCCCTGGACGTGGCCTCGATGACCGGACCGGCCGCCCCGTAGCTCAGCCGAGCAGGCGCGGGGTCGGGTCCGGGTCCAGGGCCCACTCGACCGCGCGGCGGTGCTTCGGCGGCAGGTCCGGCAGCGCGTCGGGCGCGTACCAGCCGACGGCCGTGTTCTCGTCGTCGTTCACCCGCGCCTCGCCGCCCAGGTGGCGCAGGGCGAGGATCACGTCGAGGTACTGGGCCCGGTCCCCGTTGGGGTAGGTGACCGGGTCCGTGGTGGCGACGCCGACGAGGCGCTCGACGGCGGCGGCCACGCCGGTCTCCTCCTCGACCTCCCGCACGGCCGCCGGGCCGGGCTCCTCCCCGGGCTCGATGATCCCGGCGGGCAGCGTCCAGCGGCCGTTGTCCGCCCGGCGGACGAGCAGCAGGTCGCCGTCGTCCCTCCGGACCACGGCCTTGACGCCGGGCAGCCAGAGCGGATCGTGGCCGATCTTGGTGCGCAGTTCGGCGATGAAGTCTGGGACCGGCATGCGGCTATCCTGCCACGAGCAGCGCGGCCGCCGCCCCGACGACCATGAACGGCCCGAACGGGATGTGGCTCTTGCGCGTGGCCCGGCGCAGGGCGATCAGCGCGATGCCGTACGCGCCGCCGAGCACGAACGTCGCGAGCGTGGCCAGCAGCAGGTGCTCCCAGGACAGGTACCCGAGGTACATCCCGAGGATCCCGGCGAGCTTCACGTCCCCCAGCCCCATGCCGGAGGGCTGGACCAGGTGCAGGACCAGGTAGAAGGCGAACAGGGCCGCGCCGGCCAGGACGAGGCGCAGCAGGGCCCCCCACTCCCCCGGCAGGCCGGCGGCGGCGCCGAGCAGGACGAGCGCGGCCGGGTACCAGGGGAAGATGATCCGGTTGGGCAGCAGGTGGCTGCGCGCGTCGATCCAGGCCAGCCGGGCCCCGTTGACGACGAACAGGAACAGCGCCAGCGCCAGCGCTGCCGTCGCGATCGGGCTCGTCGCGCGCAGCTCCCCCAGGGCGTCGATCATGCCCTCCAACCTACTGCACCCCGCCGCCGCGCGCGGACCGGCTGGCTAGACTGTGGGCATGCCGGATCCCTGGAGCCTCACCGGGCCCGCGGCCCCGCCCGAGCCCTTCACGGCCGCCGCGTTCCGCCGGCTGTGCCGGTCCTCGCCGTGGCGCTGGGAGACCCTGCGCTTCCGGCTCGAGTGGAGCGGCCCCGGCGCCGGGGCGGCGGCCCCGCTCGCGGTGCGGGCGTGGCTGCGCCGCCCGGGCGCGCTGCGCGTGGAGGACGACGCCGGCCGCCTGCTCTTCCGGACCACCGGCATCAACGACTCCCGCGGCTCCTTCTACGCGTCCGGCACGCGCGCGGCCTGGCTGCTGCCGCCGCGGCTGTCGGCGCCCGTGTACGACGACGACTCGCTCGTGCGGCGCCGCCCAGAGGCGGCCTACGGGGACCCCGTGTTCGCGGACCCGCGCTGGGCCGCCCTCCTGGACCCCGTCGAGCTGGCCGGCAGCGGGCCCGCGCCGGCGGGGTCCCCGTTCGCCGCCCCGGCGGCCATCGACTCCCTGGAGCGGACCGTCCACGAGGGCCGGCCCGCCGTCGCCGCGGTCCTGGTCCCGAACCGCGGCTACGCCCCGGCCACCCCCGGCTCGCCGCTGCTGGGCGCGGGCCGGAACCGGGTCGTCGTCGACTGGCGGACGGCGGTGTGCGTCGTCGCCGAGGAGCTGGACGGCCCCTTCGCCGGGCGGGGGCACGCGGTGCGGATCGACGGCGTGGACGAGTACATGCTGGACGACCTGTTCGTCGGCGACCCGGTGCACCTGACCGATGTCCGGGAGCACATCCCCTGGGACACCGGCCAGGCGCGCGGCGGGGGCTAGATCCGGCCGCCCTCCAGCAGGTCCGTCACCAGCGCGGCCACCGGCGAGCGCTCGGAGCGGGTGAGCGTGGTGTGGCCGAAGAGCGGGTGGCCCTTGAGGGTCTCGACGACGGCGGCGACGCCGTCGTGCCGGCCGACGCGGAGGTTGTCGCGCTGGGCGACGTCGTGGGTCAGGACCACCTTGGAGTTCTGGCCGATGCGGCTCATCACCGTCAGCAGGACGTTCTTCTCCAGCGACTGGGCCTCGTCGACGATGACGAACGAGTCGTGCAGGGACCGCCCGCGGATGTGCGTCAGGGGCAGGACCTCGAGCAGGCCGCGGTCCATGACCTCCTCCATGACGTTGTCGGAGACGACGGCGCCGAGCGTGTCGAACACGGCCTGGGCCCACGGCCCCATCTTCTCGCTCTCGCTGCCGGGCAGGTAGCCCAGGTCCTGCCCGCCGACGGCGTAGAGCGGACGGAACACGACGACCTTCTTGTGCTCGCGGCGCTCGAGGACGGCCTCGAGGCCGGCGCAGAGGGCGAGCGCGGACTTGCCGGTGCCGGCCCGGCCGCCGAGGGAGACGATGCCGACCTCCCGGTCGGTGAGCAGGTCGATGGCCAGGCGCTGCTCGGCGGAGCGGCCGTGGAGGCCGAACACGTCGCGGTCGCCGCGCACGAGCCGGACCAGCCCGTCGGCGCCGACCCGGCCGAGGGCCGAGCCCCGGCTGGAGAGGATGACGAGCCCGGTGTTGACCGGCAGCTCGGCGGCCTCGGGGATGGCGACCGGCTCGTGGTGGTAGAGCGCCTCGACGTCGGCGTCGGCCACGTCGACCTCGGCCATGCCGGTCCACCCGGAGTCGGCGACGAGCTCGTTGCGGTACTCGTCCGCCTTCAGCCCCATGGCCGAGGCCTTCACGCGCATGGGCAGGTCCTTGGAGACCACGGTGACGTCGCGGCCCTCGTCGGCGAAGTTCTTCGCGACCGCGAGGATCCGCGAGTCGTTGTCCTGGCCGCGGAAGCCCACGGGCAGGACCTCGGTGGAGACGTGGTTGAGCTCGACGCGCAGCGATCCGCCCTCGTCGCCCAGCGGCAGGGCCCGGTCCAGGCCGCCGTGGCGGATGCGCAGGTCGTCGAGCAGGCGCAGGGCCTGCCGCGCGAAGTAGCCGACCTCGGGGTCGTGGCGTTTCTTCTCCAGCTCGGTGATGACGACGATGGGCACGATCACCTCGTGCTCGGCGAAGCGCTGCACGGCGCGCGGGTCGGAGATCAGCACCGACGTGTCCAACACGTAGGACCGTTCGCCCACGCTCTGGCGGTCGGGGATGGCGGCCGCGGCCGCCTCCCTCGGGTCCGCCGGCGCGGTGCCGGTCGTCGTTGCTACGGGGGCGGTGTGCGTCTGCGCCACGATGACTCCCAACCAGGGCGGGATGCCCTAGGACCTCTCCTGCGGGTGGACCGGAACGGCCGCGAGGCCGGTGCCGGCCTCCCCGGGGAACGAAGCAAGCAGTCCCATCGGTGGCCTTTCCGCATCGGGTGGCCCTGTTGCCGCCCGATGCCCCCAAGCTAGACCCGCGCGGGCCGGGCGGTGGAACCGCCACGCCACGCGTCGCGAAACGCGGGGTGAACTTCGGGTGCCCCCGCCCGCTACGAGCCGAAGCGGCGCTGCCGGTCCCCGTAGTCGCGCAGGGCCCGGAGGAAGTCGACCTTGCGGAAGTCGGGCCAGAGGGCCTCGCAGAAGTAGAACTCGCTGTACGCGCTCTGCCAGAGCAGGAAGCCGGAGAGGCGCTGCTCCCCGGACGTGCGGATGACCAGGTCCGGGTCCGGCTGGCCGCGCGTGTACAGGTAGCGGGAGACGTCCTCGGGCTCGAGCGACTCGGCGACGTCGGAGGCCGTGCGGCCGGCCGCGGCGGCGTCGCGCAGCAGCTCCTTGACGGCGTCCACGATCTCGCGCCGGCCCCCGTACCCGATGGCGACGTTGACGTGCAGGCCGGTGGCGGCCCGGGTGGCGCTGGCCAGGCGGTGCAGGGACCCGGCGAGGTCCTCCGGGAGGAGCTCGAGGGCGCCCACGGGCTGGACGTTCAGGCCGGGGTCCTCCGCGAGCCGGTCCAGCAGGTTCGCGATGATCCCGGTGAGCTGGTGCAGTTCGTCGCCGGAGCGGTGCATGTTGTCGGTGGAGAGCATGTAGAGCGTGACGGTGCCGATCCCCAGCTCGCGGCACCAGCCCAGGAACTGCACGATGTTGTCGGCCCCCGCCTGGTGCCCGTGGGCCGTGGGCGCGCCGGCGAGCTTGGCCCAGCGCCGGTTGCCGTCCACCACCATGCCGATGTGCCCCGGAAGCTTCTCCGGGGACAGTTCCCGCTCCAGGGCCCGCTCGTACAGGCCGTAGAGGAACCCGGGCAGCTTCACCGCGCCTCCATCCGCTCGTCGCGCCTCCCCCCGTGGGAGGCGCACGTCCCACGCTACCGCCTGCCGGGGCGCCCGGGCGGATGGCGCCGCCGCTGTCCTACACTGGCCGCGTGTCGACTCCCGCCGCCCCAGCACCCCACGAGGACCTCCGCCCGCGCCTGCGCGGATGGATCCATGCCGGCATGGTCCCGCTGGCGCTTGCCGCCGGGATCGTGCTCGTGGCCCTGGCCCCCGCCCCCGCGGGCAAGTGGGTCAGCGCCGTGTACGCCGTGACCGGCCTGGCCCTGTTCGCGGTGTCCGCGACGTACCACATCGGCCGCTGGACGGCGCCGGTCAAGCTGGTGCTCAAGCGGCTGGACCACACCAACATCATGCTGGTGATCGCCGGCTCCTACACGCCGCTCTCGTGGGCCCTGCTGCCGGAGCCGAAGGCCGCCCTGGTCCTCACGCTCATCTGGGCGGGCGCGCTGGCCGGGGTCCTGTTCCGGGTCGTGTTCACGCACGCACCGCGGTGGCTCTACGTGCCCGTGTACGTGGCGCTGGGGCTGGCGGCGCTGGCCTTCATCGGCGACTTCTTCGCCGCCAGCGTCCCGGCCGCCGTGCTGGTCTGCGTCGGCGGGGCCCTGTACATCGCCGGCGCCGTGTTCTACGGGCTGAAGCGGCCGAACCCGCACCCGGAGTGGTTCGGCTTCCACGAGCTGTTCCACGCGTTCACGGTGGGCGGCTTCGCCTGCCACTACGTGGCGATCATGCTCGCCGTGCTGGGCCGCTGACACGGGCCGCCCCCGCCAGGAGCACCAGGAACCAGACCAGCGCCGCCCCGCACGCGGCGGTCCCGCCCGCAGCCAGCGCGTCCGCCCAGCCGAGCCCGCCGCCGGCTTCCGGCCCCGCCGTCGGCCCGCCCGGTCCCGCCGCGGCCCCGGCCCGCGCGGCCCCGGCCCGCGCGGCCGCGGCGACCGCGAGCGCGGCGGCGCCCGCGTTGTGCAGGGCCAGCCGGATCCGGCCCGCGCGCCCGAGCGCGGCGGCGCGCCACTTGAGCGCTGCCGGTCCCCCGCCCAGCACCACGGGCACCAGGTAGGCCAGCGCCCCCAGGAGCACTTGGAGCACGAACCCGGCGGCGAGGACGGGCACGGCCAGTCGGACCAGTCCGACGACGGCGTCCCAGGACGGTCCGCCCCACACGGCCACGCCGGCGGCCAGCGCCGCCATCCCGACCACGAGCCACAGCAGCGCCGCCGCCGTGGACGCCGGCGCGAAGTCCCGGGGCCGGCGGGCGGCCAGGGTGCGCAGCGGCGACGACGCGGCGTAGCCGGCCGCCAGGGCATAGCCGGCCAAGCCCGCCGCGGCCAGGGGGACCCAGCCGGTGGCTGCCCCCGCGGCCGCCACCGCGACCGCGCCCAGGAGCGGGCCCCACGCCCGGCGGACGGTGGCCTCGGCCCCGGGCACCACGCGCGCGTGGAGCATGGTGGGCAGCAGGGTCGCCGCCGTGCCGAGCACCGCCAGCCCGATGAAGCCCGGCAGGTTCACGGCCCAGTGCGCGAACAGCAGTCGGGCGCGGGCGTCGCCTCCGCCCGTCCCCGTGCCGAGCGCCGCCCCGAGCAGGGCCCCGGCGGGCAGCAGCAGGCCGGCCGCGACATAGTAGTGCACGCTCGCGCCGAAGCGCGAGGGCAGGGCGGCCCGGGACCGCCGGGCGAGGGCGACGGCGTGCCAGGCGAACGCGCCCCCGGCCAGGGCGGAACCGGCCACGGTCGCGGCGGCCGAGCCCCACGGGACGCCCACGGCGACGGCGGCCGCTCCCGCCGTGTAGGCGGCCAGGCGCCACGCCACCGGGCGCCGGTTCGCGGCGGGCCCGCGCAGGAGGGCCTCGGCGAAGTGCGTGCTCCAGACCAGGATCGCGGTCCCGGCCGCGCCGAGCAGCAGCGCGTGCAGCGTCAGCCACCGCGCGGCGGGCACCTGCCCGGACGCGGCGGCGGCCACGGCGGCCACGGCGAGCCAGACCGCGACCGGCGCGTTGGCCCGCCGGTGCCAGCGGGCCCGTGGACCGGGCGTCCCGGCCTCCTGCGGTGTCCCGCCGGGTCGCGTCACCGCCGGTCCACGCCGGGTGCGAGCAGCGCGTCGGCGACGGCGGCGCCGTCCGCCAGCGGGGCCTGGCACACCGTCCCGTGGCAGACGTAGGCCCGCAGGCCGCCGTTCTCGCCGGGCGGCCGTCCGGCGAGCAGGGCGGGCGCGGCCTCCCCCTCCGGCGTCCACGCGGCGGCGGCCCCGGCGAGCACCGCGGCCCGCAGGCCGGCCGCCCGTTCCTGGTCCGTCCCGCCGGCCAGGCCCAGGCTCGCGGGCCCCGCCCCCGCCGGTCCGGCCTCCCAGCGCGCGGCGAGGGCCAGCGCCGTGCCGACGACGTGCGGGGCGCGGCCGGCCAGCGCGAGGGCCGGGGCGGCGAGCTCCAGGGCGGTGCCCAGGCCGGGTTCGTCGCCGTCGATCCCTGCCTGCGCCGCGAGCGCGGCCGCGGCGAGGGCGGTGCCGCTGGGCGTGGCGTCGTCGAGGGGCTCGAGCCGGGCGCGGCCGCCGCGCGCCGCGGCGAGCATGGGCTCGGCCTCGGCGGCGTCGCGGGGCTCCCCGCCGGAGAGGAACCGGTCGCGGGAGGCGGCGAGGACGGCGCGGGCGCGATCGAACCAGCCCGCGTCGCCCGTCGCGGTCCCGACGGCCTGGAAGCCCAGGGCGGCCGCGGCGTGGTCCTCCAACAGGCCGGGCCCGCCGGGGCGGCCGCCGTAGGAGACGCGGGCCAGCCCTGCGCCGTCCCAGTGGACGTCCCACAGGTGGCCGGCGACCCGTTCCGCGAGGCCGGTGAGCCGGTCCTCGCCCAGCAGCATCCCCGCCTGGGCGAGCGCCTGCGCGGCCAGCCCGTTCCACGCCGCGACGACCTTCGCGTCGCGGGCCGGCTGCGGGCGCCGGGCCCGGGCCTCGGCCAGGCGCGGGCGCACCCGGTCCCAGGCGTCCCACTCCGCGGCGTCGGGGATCCTGGCCAGGGCCACGGTGCGGGGTTCGGCCGGGGACAGGGGCCCCGGCGCCGCGAGGGGTTCGACGGGGGCGCCGTCGAACAGGGGCGCGAGCGCCTCCCAGTCGCCGCCGGCCAGCGCCGCGGCCTCCTCGTCGGAGAAGACGTAGGTGCCGCCCTCCGCGTGGGTCCCGTCGGCCAGGACGGTGTCCGCGTCGAGCGAGGAGGCCAGGCCGCCGCCGTCCAGGAGCAGGTCGCGCTCCAGGAACGCGGCCGTGCCGAGCGCGGCCCGGCGGCCCAGGTCCCGGTGCGCCGGGTCCC
This sequence comes from Arthrobacter paludis, assembly GCF_056782315.1. NCBI lineage: Bacteria > Bacillati > Actinomycetota > Actinomycetes > Micrococcales > Micrococcaceae > Arthrobacter > Arthrobacter paludis. The sequence goes on along the minus strand of NZ_JBXAEW010000023.1, from coordinate 11,902 downwards.
CCGCCTGGACGGCCCAGCGCGCGTAGTGCCGCAGCAGTTGCGCGTTGTCGTAGAGCATCTTCTCGAAGTGCGGCACGCGCCAGCGGTCGTCGGTGCAGTAGCGGGCGAAGCCGCCGCCGACGTGGTCGTGCAGGGCGCCCAGGGCCATGGCCTCCAGGGTGCGGTCGGCCAGGGCCGCGGCCTGCCCCTCGGGCCCGGAGAGCACCGCCGCGTGGGCCAGGAGGAAGTCCAGGGCGGACGACGGCGGGAACTTGGGCGCCGGCGAGAAGCCGCCGCGGGGGTGTTCGGTCGCGGCCAGGGCGCCGACGGCGGCGTCCAGCAGGCCCTCGGGGACCGGCCGCGCGGCCTCCGGCAGCCGCACGGGGCCGCCCGCGGCGCCCGCGCCGCCGTCGTCCCCCGCGGCCCGGGCGCCCCCGTCGTCCGCCTCCCCCGGGGCGGCCGGGGTCCGGAACAGGCCGCGCTGGGCGTCGGCCAGGGTGCCGAGCCGCTCGGCGAGGGCACCAGCCTGCCGCACGAGCGGCCCGCGGCGGTGCGCCCACGCGTCGGCGACGGCCTCGAGGACCTGCCGGAACGAGGGCTGGCCCACGCGCGGGGACGGCGGGAAGTAGGTGCCGGCGTGGACGGTGCGCCCGTCGGGCAGCGCAAACACGCTCATCGGCCAGCCGCCCTGGCCGGTCAGAACCTGGGTGGCGGACATGTAGGCGGAGTCGACGTCGGGGCGCTCCTCGCGGTCGACCTTCACCGGGACGAAGTGGGCGTTGAGGTACCCCGCCAGCTCCGGGTCGTCGAAGGACTCCCGCGCCATGACATGGCACCAGTGGCAGGCCGCGTACCCGATGGACAGGAAGACGGGCACGTCCCGGCGCGCGGCCTCGGCGAAGGCGTCCGCGCCGTAGGGCCACCAGTCCACGGGCTGGTGGGCGTGCTGGCGAAGGTACTCGGACGCGGCGTCCGCGATCCGCTCGGCCATGGCTCCTCGATTCCGCCCGGCCGCCCCGCTCCCCCGGCCGCGCTGGGTGGGGTGCTAGCTGGGTCCGGGGCGGTCCCGCCCCGGGGTGCCGGGGTCGCCGACGCCGCCGGTTGGCCGGTTCCGCTCCGGCAGGATCTCGTCGTCCCCCGCGGCCGCGCGGCCGCGCTCCACGAGGTCGGCCTGCCGCTGCTCGGCCTCGCCCGTGTAGCGGACGCGGCGGATGCGGCGGGCCATGTCGCGGATGAGGAAGATCACCACGATCACCATCGCCGCGGTGGCGACGAACCCGGCGAAACCGGGGCCGATCTCCCGGGCCGCGTCCTCGGTGGGGGCGCCGCCGAGGCTGCTCGCGGTGACGGACAACTGGTGGATCAGGTTCACTTCTCAGGCTCTTTCGTGGGGTGGGCGCCGGCGTCGGCGCGCTCCATCCAGTCTACCCGGCGGGGGCGCGCCTCCCGCGGGCTCCGGGCGCGCCCGGTCAGCGCAGGCCGGCGAACAGGTCGGCCTCGGGGATCTCGGTGGCCACGCTCGAGCGGACCAGCGTGTAGTCCTCCCACGGCCAGTGCCGCGCGTAGAGCTCGGTCGGGACGGCGAAGAAGAACCCCTCGGGGTCGATCTGGGTCTTGTGCGCCAGCAGGGCCCGGTCCCGCTGGGCGAAGAAGTCCGCGCAGGCGACCTGCGTGGTGGTCTGGTGGGGGCTGGCCCAGCGGAACATCTGGTCGTCCGGCTTCTCCTCGTACAGGCGGACCCGTTCGGCGTAGGGCGACTCGAGGCCGGCGGCCTCCATCGCGTAGTGCAGGGCCAGGAAGCGGTCCGGGCTGAACGCCCGGTCGTAGTACAGCTTCGCGGGGGCCCAGGGCTCGCCGAGGCCCGGGTACCGTTCCGGGTCGCCGGCGGCCTCGAACGCGGCCACCGTGACCTTGTGGGTCATGATGTGGTCCGGGTGCGGGTAGCCGCCGTTCTCGTCGTACGTGGTCACGACGTGGGGCCGGAACTCGCGGATCAGGCGCACGAGCGGCGCCGCGGCGCGCTCGACCGGCTGCAGCGCGAAGCAGCCCGTGGGCAGCGGCGGGAGCGGGTCGCCCTCGGGCAGCCCGGAGTCGACGAAGCCGAGCCAGCGGTGGCTGACCCCGAGCGCCTCGGCCGCCTGAGCCATCTCGGTGCGGCGCAGGCCCGCCAGGTCGCGGTGGGCGTGCGCCAGCTCGCCGGCGGCGGCGTTGAGGATGTCGCCGCGCTCGCCGCCCGTGCAGGTGGCCACCATGACCTCGGCGCCGGCGGCCGCGTAGGCGGCCATCATCGCGGCGCCCTTGCTCGACTCGTCGTCGGGGTGCGCGTGCACGGCGAGCAGCCGCAGCCCGTGCGAGGGGGGAATTGGCACGGTCTGGGGTTCGTCCACTCTCGGGTGCTCCTGTCGGTTCTCGGATGTGTGCGCCGCCCGGGCGGGACCTAGACTGGTGGGGATGGACGCCCAGGAGCCGCCGCGGTCCGCGACGCAGAATTCCACTGCCCCCAGCCTAGCCAATCGCTATGGGGCGCCCAAGCGCGCGCTCGGGCGGCGCACGGTGCGCTGGCTGGTGGCGGCGGCCCTCGTCCTCGCGGTCGGGGCGGCCGCCGTCGTGACCCTGCTGAACACCCAGCGGCTGGAGGCGAAGGACATCGCGTTCGAGATCACGTCGGACACCTCGGCGACGGTGACCATCGACATCACCAAGCCCGCCGACGCGGCCGTGGAGTGCTCCGTCCAGGTGCTCAACGAGGAGTACGCGGTCGTCGGCTGGTCCACGGTCCGGGTTCCCGCCGGCGGGGGCCGCGGGCAGGAGACGGTGCGGCGCACCGTGGAGTTGCGCACGGAGTCGATCGGCACGTCCGGCGGCCACGGCTCCTGCTGGGAGGTGTGACGGGCGCGACACGCCGGTTGGCTTGTGTCGCCCCGTCTCGCTAGACTTTTCCCCAAGAGAGTTCGCCCCGCCGCCTGGTGCACGGCATTTTGCTGGTCACCGACGCGGCGGGGTCTTTGCTTGGGCCCCCGGGCCGGGCAGGGAAGTCCAGGCCCGGCAGCCGCCGGGCCGTCACCACAAGGAGAAGCAGTGCCCACCAACAACGACGCCGTCTGGCTGACCCAGGAGGCCTTCGACCGCCTGACCGCCGAGCTCGAGCACCTGCAGGGGCCCGGCCGCGCGGAGATCGTCGAGCGCATCGAGCAGGCCCGCTCCGAGGGTGACCTCAAGGAGAACGGCGGCTACCACGCCGCCAAGGAGGAGCAGGGCAAGGCCGAGGCGCGCATCGCCTACCTGAAGGACCTCCTCGCCAAGGCGGAGGTCGGCGACGCGCCGGCCGACGACGGCGTCGTCGAGCCCGGCATGCTGGTCGAGGCGGTCATCGCCGGCGACAAGACCACGTTCGTGTTCGGCAGCCGCGAGGTCGCCGGGGACACCGACCTGACCGTGTTCAGCGAGCGCTCCCCGATCGGCCAGGCCATCAACGGCCACAAGGCCGGCGACAAGCTCAGCTACACCGCGCCCAACGGCAAGGACATCGCCGTCGAGATCCTCGGGGCCAAGCCGTACTCGGCCTAGCCGGCCCGAAGCCCAGCACGGCGGCGGGGGGGGTTCTCCCTAGGGGGGGGGGGAGGGACTTTGTGGGGGTGTGGGTAAAGGGGG
>NZ_JBXAEW010000023.1:0-8262 GCF_056782315.1 Arthrobacter paludis | reverse complement strand
CGCTAGGCCGAGCCGGCCAGAAGCCCAGCACGGCGGCGGCCCTTCCCCCCGGGGGAAGGGCCGCCGCCGTTTCTGCGGGGGTGCCGGCCTAGTGGACGACGACGGGCTGGAACCCCTCGGCCCGGAGGTTGTTGAGCACCCGCTCGGAGTGCTCGCCGCCCTTGGTCTCCATGTCGATGGTGATCGCGACGTCGCCCATGGACAGGGCGCCGCCGATGCGGGTGTGGTCCACCCGGGTAACGTTGGCGTCGGACTCGGCGATGACGCGCGAGATCGCGGCGAGCTCGCCGGGGCGGTCGTCGAGCATCATCCGCACCGTCAGGTAGCGGCCGGCGGCCGAGAGGCCGCGCTGGATCACCTTGAGCATGAGCAGCGGGTCCACGTTGCCGCCGGAGAGGACGACGGCGATGCTCTTCGGGGCGGGGTCCAGGTGGGCCAGCTTGCCTTCCAGCAGGGCCGCGACGCCGACGGCGCCGGCCGGCTCGACGACGAGCTTGGAGCGCTCGAGCAGGAACACGAGAGCCTTGGCCAGGGCGTCCTCGTCGACGGTGACGACGTCGTCGACGAGCTCGCGGATGATCTGGAACGGCAGCTGCCCCGGCCGCCCGACGGCGATGCCGTCCGCGATCGTCGAGACCCGCTCGAGCGGCACGAGCGCATCCGCCGCCAGGGACGGCGGGTAGGCGGCCGCGTTCTCCGCCTGGACGCCGATGACGCGGATCTCGCGCCCGAGCTCCTTCGCCTTGGCCTTGACCGCCGTCGCGACCCCCGCCAGCAGTCCCCCGCCGCCGACGCCCATCAGGACGGTGTCCACGTCGGGCACCTGCTCGAGCAGCTCCAGGCCCAGGGTCCCCTGCCCGGCGATGATGTCCGCGTTGTCGAAGGGGTGGACGAAGACGGCCCCGGAGGTGTCGGCGAAGCGCTGGGCCTCGGCCAGGGCCTCGTCGACGTTGTGCCCGTGCAGGATGACCTCCGCGCCGTGGTCCCGCGTGGCCGTGAGCTTGGGCAGGGCCACGCCCATGGGCATGTAGATGCGGGCCTTGATCCCGAGGCGGCGGGCCGCCTGCGCGACGCCCTGGGCGTGGTTGCCGGCGGAGGCGGCGACGACGCCGCGGGCCTTCTCCTCGTCGGAGAGGCGGGCCATGCGCACGTAGGCGCCGCGGACCTTGAAGGAGCCGGCCTTCTGCAGGTTCTCGCACTTGAGGTTGACCTCGGTCCCGGCGTGCAGGCTCAGGGCGCGGGAGTGCTGGACGGGGGTGCGGGACACGACGCCGTCGAGCAGTTCGGCCGCGGATTCGACGTCGGCCAGGGTCACGGGGAGGGTGGTCTGGGGGTCCATGGGGCTTTCCGGGTTGGTGGGACGGTCGGGGGTTGGGGCGGACGGCGCCTAGGGGTCGGCGGGCCCGGGGTACGCTCCGGGCGCCGCGCCGGGGAACCGGTCGGTCGGGGCCGCCGGGCCCGCGGGCCGGGCCGGCAGCTCGCCGTCGAGGTCGGCGGGGGCGTCGACGGTTCCGGCCGCCGCGCCGCGGCGGAGCCGGCGGGGCACCCGCCCGCCGGCCTCGGCGGCCGCGCCCGGCCCGCCGGGCGTGTGCCCGGCGAGGGCGGGGTCGTCCTCCCAGGCGCGCGCGGCGATGTAGCGGACGACGGCGTTGACCACGGCCATGACCGGGACGGCGAAGAGGGCCCCCGCGATGCCCGCGGTCATGGAGCCGCCGGCGACGGCCAGGACGACCGCCAGCGGGTGCAGGCTCACGGCCTTGCCCATGACCAGCGGCTGGAGGATGTGGGACTCGGCCTGCTGCACCACGAGGACGACGGCGAGCATGACGAGCGCGTTCACCCACCCGTTGGCGACGAGGGCGAGCAGCACGGCCAGGGCGCCCGTCACGAGCGCACCGATGACGGGGATGAACGAGCCGAGGAACACCAGCACGCCCAGCGGCAGGGCCAGCGGCACGCCGAGGATGAACGCGCCGAGCCCGATGCCGACGGCGTCGACGAGCGCCACGAACAGCTGCACGCGCACGTAGTTCACGAGGCTGAGCCAGCCGCGCCGGCCGGCCCCGTCCGTGGCGGCGCGGGCCCGGGCGGGCATGAGCCGGACGCAGAACCCCCAGATCCGCTCGCCCTCGAGCAGGAAGAACACCAGCGCGAACAGGGCCAGCAGGATCCCCGCGGCCACGTGCCCGAGCGTGGTGCCCCAGGAGAGCGCCTCGCTGGCGATCTCGGAGCTGTTGGCCTGCACCTGGGCCAGCACGTCGGCCAGGTAGGTGTTGAGTTCCTCGGTGCTGATGCCCAGCGGCCCGGTGGCGAGCCACGCCTGGACCTCGGCGAGTCCGGCGAGGGCCTGGTTCCACAGGCTCGCGAAGCCGCGGGCGAGGGTGCGGCCGGTCAGGGACAGGGCGGCGGCCACGAAGGCCAGGAACCCCAGCACGGTGATCCCGGTGGCGACCCCGCGCGGGATCCGCGCCCGGACCATGGCGCGCGTGATCGGGGCGAGCAGGCCCGCGAGCAGGGCGGCGGCCATGAGCGGGATGACGAGCAGCGAGACGTAGGTCAGCAGCCACACGAGCAGGCCCGAGGCCAGGACGATGACCGCGACGCGCCAGGACCAGGCCGCGGCGATGCGCATGGCGTAGGGCACGGTGGCGGTCGCGTCCTTGGCGCCGGGGGCGCTCACAGGCACGCGACCAGTCCCCACTGCGCGCGGAGGGTCTCCCCCGGCTCGAGCCAGCGCAGGCCCTCGCCGCTGTTGTACGCGTTGGCGGGCGCCGTCATGGGCTCGACGGCGACGGCCAGGTCCCGGCCGCGGTAGCGCTCCGTGACGAAGACGTGCGCGTACGCGAACTCGGGCGACGCCCAGAGCTCGAGCGTGCGGCCCTGCGGGTCCTCGAGGCGGTGCCGGTAGCGGCCGCCGTCGCCCGGGACCAGGTCGGCGATGGCGGCGTCCAGGCGGACGTCGGCCAGGCGCCGGCCGGCGCGGAAGTCGTCGTCGCCGTCGACGGCCGCCGAGCCCGTGGGGATCAGCTGGTCGTCGGTGAGCAGGCGCCGGGAGCCGTCGACCGTCAGGACGAGGTCCGCGGTGGGGGTGTCGCCGAGGCGCAGGTAGGGGTGGGCGCCGAGCGCCGCCGGGGCGCGCCGGGCGGAGAGGTTCGCGAGCTCCTGGGTGACGGTCAGGTGCCCGTCGCCGTCCAGGGCGTAGGTGGCGGTGTGCCGCATGCGGAAGGGGAAGCCGTGCTGCGGGTGGATCTCCGCGGCCAGGGACACGGAGCCGGCGGAGTGCCCAACGGCCCGGTAGCCGGTGTTGCGCAGGAGCCCGTGGGTGGCGTTGCCGCGGGAAGGCTCGGTGATGTCCAGCTGCTGGGCCTCGCCGTCGAGCATCCAGCGGCCGTCGCGGATGCGGTTGCCCCAGGGGGCCAGCAGGATGCCGGAGCCCAGCGGCGGCAGCTCGTCGGCGTCGAACGGCTCGACCAGGTCGGTGCCGCCGCGGCGGTACGTGCGCAGGGCGCCCGCAAGGCTGGCGAGGGTCGCCTCGCTGCCGCCGGCGGAGATGGTGAACTGCTCGCCGGTGGCGGAGTCGGTGGATGCTGCGTGCGGACCCATGGGCCTACGTTATCGCCTGCGGGGCGGGCTGCCGGAATGCGTGACGGGCCGGCCGCGCAGACGACGGCGGGCGGCACCCCTGGTGGGTGCCGCCCGCCGCCTGCGGATCGGGTGGGTCCTATTCCTCGCCGCGCAGGATCGCGATGATGCGCAGGATCTCGACGTAGAGCCAGACCATGGTCACGGTCAGGCCGAACGCCGCGGTCCAGGAGTAGCGCTCCGGGGCGCCGTTGCGCACGCCGTCCTCGATGGACGTGAAGTCCAGGACCAGCGCGTAGGTGGCCAGCAGGACGGCGAGGGCGCCGAGCGCGAGGCCGAACACCCCGCTGCGCAGCCCGAACATCCCGTCGACGACGCCGAAGAGGGACAGGCCCAGGTTCACGAGCGAGAACAGCACGTAGCCGCCCAGCGCGATCATGAACATCTTGGTCATCTTCGGGGTCGCGCGGTACTTGCCCGAGCGGTACAGGGCGAGCGTGACGGCGAAGACGGACAGCGTCGCGACGACGGCCTGGACGGCGATGCCCGGGTACATGCCCTCGAGCACGCCGGAGAGGCCGCCCAGGAACACGCCCTCGACGCCGGCGTAGATCAGGATCAGCGCGGGCGAGGGCTCGCGCTTGAAGGAGTTGATGAGGCCGAGGACGAGGCCGAGCAGGACGGCCGGCAGCATGAGGCCGGGCAGCTGCCACCCGACGGCCGCGCCGATCGCGACCAGCACGAAGCAGAACACGGTCTTGGCCACGACGTCGTTGACGGTCATGCGCCCGGTCTGGGCGGGGCCGGCGGACGGGCTGGCGTACAGGCGCTGCAGCTCCTCCGGGCTCATCGCCTGGGACTGGTGCGCCATCGCGGGGCCCGCGTGGGCGCCCGGGTTGGTCTGTTCACGGAAGGTCCTCGAATTGAAGACCGGGTTTCCCCCGAGTGCCATGGATCCTCTCCCTGGTTAGTGGTTGGTTTTCACCCTACCGGTACAACGCCCCACGCCGTCAGATGTTCCCGCGCCGGCCGGACGCGTCCGGGAGAGGCCCCTATGACGTCTGGAGCCGTCTCAAATACCCGTTCAGATTGGCGAAGTTGAGACTTTGGCGAATGAGACAGGGTCTTGAGACGCACCGCTTCCCGTGCACCGCACAAGAGAAACTCCGGAATCCGGCCGAACATGGAGGCCTCGGGTCCACGAGAGAGTCGCCCCGGGCAAGCGTCGCATCAAACGTTCGTTTATTGGGACGCCTTCAGTGCAGTGGCGTCCGAGACTGACCTCTGCAGGAGAACCCGGTTGATGCAGCTACCACGCACGCGAGCGCGTGACGCGGAAGGATCACTCCGGGGAGCAGTCGTAGAGCCAGGATGGAGAGGCCTCTCCTCCGAGCTGTCCTATGGCGGGCAGGCGTTCGTCATCGGGGGCCTCGAAAGTCACGTAGTCCACTGAGTGCAGGCGACCTTCTTGCACCCAAAGGTTCAGATGACCCAGCAGGAATTCCCCGTCGAGTACTTCGACGCTGGAGAACGGCCCACCTGGATGCTGAGGGATCTTCTCCAAGCCGATTTCCTGGGGTACTTCGAGGAGGAAGCATTCGCACTCGTCATGTTCCCAGCCGCCCCAGAGGGCGTGCTTCGCTTGCTCGCGGGCTTGTTGGGCACCTGGCCATTCACCCGCACAGAGAAACTCCAGCAAGGCCTGCTCCTGTTGACTCAAGGGTCCACCGGGCGTCCGTTCGCGATTGCGCTCCATGGCTCAAGTATCGCTGTCTACGCAGGCGCCTTCGGCCTGGAGAGCGAAAGCGGGGCGCCGGCACGACCTGGGATCTCTTGATCAACGGGGCAGCTAGCGATAATGCTGCTGGATGGGCGATGGCGAATGAGCAGGAGGTCGTCCATATACTTCTCGGGAACCCGAGCCACTGGAGGAGGATGCCTGGATGAATGAGACAGGAGCACGGGGCATCCCGGCTAGAACGGCCATCCTCTACTTTTTGGGGGCTATGGCGGTCGCCTGTCTTGTCGCCGCCGGCGTTGGCTTTCTCTTCGGGCCCGCTTTGGGATACTTCGACTCTTTCTCGGAAGGCTTTTTCTCCTCTCTTGCCATTGCGGCAGCGGCAGTCGTCTTCGGAGCAGGTGCGTCCGTTTGGAGAAGCAAACGCAACAATCGGGCCCGTTGATCCCTTCTATTCACCAGAGCGCCCTCCGCTCCCTGTCTGGAACGCCGTCGCGTCAAACGATCGTTTTCTGAGATGGTGCGGGCTTCCCCTCAACCCTTGCCCGTGTTGCCATTTGTCCTGCCGATGGCGTTCTTCCTGCCCCGTCGCCAGATGATCAAGTTGCCTACGGACAGCGCGAGGGACGAAAACACAACGACCACATACCAAACGAGCAATTCGCCCTCTGCCCGGGTGGCTAGTACGGACTGAATCAGAGCAAACACGAACCAACCAACGCCCCCGATCAAATGGGTGCGGGAGCCTGACCGGCCTGATTTCCTGCATTGTTCCGTCACGCCTCCCGTCTCCATTCATCTGTGACTGCTCGAACCGTCGGACGACGTCGTTCGGAGATGCCCGCCCCGTGCCTTGGAATCGCCCAGAACGTGAGGGCTGCCAAGGACAGTCCCGCCAGAGTCGCAATGCTCGAGATCGAAAACCCCGCGGGCGTGTACATGCTGAGCCCGATTCCCAGCGGGATCCACAGGATCGCCCAGATTAGTGCGTCCACGATGGCTCCGAAGCGGTATCCCCGACCGATCGTTCCGAGAGCCACGGCGCTGAGGAATGAAAGCCCCATACCCCCTACTAATCCAATCGCATATCCACGCGTAACGTCGTTATCGACGGGGCCTGGGTAATTCGAAACGGTCTCCTGCCCCCACTCCACCATCCAAATGGCTACAGTGAGTCCGCCGAACACCATCGCGACGTTCACAGTTTGGGCCAGCCAAATAACTGTCCTGCTTGCACTGCGGCCCACGCACGTCCGGCCTACTAGGTCTTGGTCCCCCTCGTTGCGCGAGCCAGCCACGATCCAGTCCTCCCCACTGACCTCGCCAGAATTTGGATTGAGCCTACTGTCGAACGGCGCAGTCAGCTGAGGAGCCCGAAATAGAGGTTGTCCCACCGATGAATCGTTTATGGGGACTACAACTACGTCGGGCTAAGGTCGCGTTCACGTGACGCGTTTTCGCGACAAAAGGAGTTATTTAGGGCGCCCGCTCGCTCTGACCTCTGCCTGAGATTCACAAGTATGAATCTCCAGTGTTGAATCGGGTCACCGGCAGCCCTGCAGGCCTTTTGGTTTGGGAAGAGGTAGCTGATGTTTTCGTTTTTCCCTAAGAAGGGCGAGATCTGGTCCTATCGCGATCGTGGCCGGACACTTGCCTTCATAGGGGCGGCGTCGATGATCGGATTTATCGTACTGGGTCTCTATTTTCTCTTCTCGGCTAAGGATTGGCTCGTCTTTGCCGGCGGCCTACTGGGGCTTGCGCTGGTTGCGGCCTACGCGTGGGACAACGAGCGAACGCATAGGGACGAGGGGTAAACGGTGCTTGGCGACCATGGGCCTCCAGGCATTGTCCCCGGGCCGGACGAGGGGGACGGGGGGCGGCCTAGCAATCGCGTCATTGCCGAAGCCTTCGCCGTTCCGGTGATTGGGGCAACCCTGATGGGTGTCCTCTCTAGGGTGTTCGGATTCGCGACTGCCCTTTGGATCATGTCTGCGTTGCTGTTGTTGGCGTTGTCCGTCTTGATACCTCTGTTGATTCGTCGGAACCGGAGGCAGCGTGAAGCGAAACCGCCTGACACGTCTTCAGATCATTAGGTCCTAGGTGAGAGATAGGCGAGGGACGATCTCTATTTGAAGTGGACGGAGGGCGTGTCAAAAAATCTGTGTAAGGGGCCGGTCGGTTAGCCGTTCTGCCGGGTGGTCAGATCGGTAGTCGATTGGGGAACTGGATGGCGAAGGCGTTCAGGGCCTGGTGCCATCCCTGGGTGCCGGTGCCGAGCTCGCCGCCGCGGGTGGTCTCGATGTTCCGGATGCCCAGGTAGACCAGCTTGATCGCCGCCTCGTCGGAGGGGAACGAGCCCCTGGTCTTGGTGATCTTGCGCAGCTGGTAGTTGATCGATTCGATCTGGTTGGTGGTGTAGATGACCTTGCGTATCTCGGGGGTGAAGGCCAGGAACGGGGTGAAGTCCTCCCAGGCGTTGCGCCAGGCGAGCACGGCGCCCGGGGCCTTGGTGCCCCAGGCCTCCTCGAAGGCCTCCATGGCCATCTCGGCGGCCTGCACGGTGGGCGCGGTGTAGATGGGGCGCATGTCCTTGGCCATGGCCTTGCGGTCGCCGTAGGAGGCGTAGCGCATGGCCGAGCGCAGCAGGTGCACCACGCAGGTCTGCACCACGGTCTCCGGGTAGATGCTGTTCACGGCCGCCGGCAGTCCGGTGAGCCCGTCGCAGCACAGGATCAGGATGTCCCGCACCCCGCGGTTGCGGATTTCGGTGAGCACGTTGGCCCAGAACTTCGCCCCTTCCGAGGCGCCCAGCCACAGGCCCAGGACCTGCTTGCGGCCCTCGACGTCCACCCCCACGGCGACGTGGCAGGCCTTGTTCACCACGACCCCTCCGTCGCGGATCTTGAGCCAGATCGCGTCGATGTACACGATCGGATAGACGG
>NZ_JBXAEW010000022.1:0-63974 GCF_056782315.1 Arthrobacter paludis | reverse complement strand
CACTAGGGTGTGTTGCTAAAGCGTTGCGGCGCTTTGATCGGGTTCGATGGCTTAGTGGCTAATCGCGATTTGATCTCTGATGGCGTGTGGGAAGTGATCGGTCCGGTGTTCCCTCCCTACAAGGGAACCGGGCGACCCGTGGCCGACCGGCGCACCGTGGTAGAGGCCGTGGTGTGGAAGTTCCGCACCGGGGCCCCATGGCGGGACCTGCCGGAGCGGTTCGGGAACTGGAACACGGTCTTCAAGAACTTCGACCGCTGGGCCAAGGACGGCACTTGGGCGCGGGTGCTCGAGCGGGTCCAGACCCGGGCCGAGGAGCTCGGGGACCTGGATTGGGTGGCCTCGATCGACTCGTCCATCGTGCGCGTGCACCAGCACGGCGCGAACCTTGCCCGGGGCACAGGGGGCCGGATCGAATTACAAGAAAACCGGCCCGGAGCCGCCTGACCACGCGATCGGGCGCTCCCGGGCGGTCTGACCTCGAAGATCCACCTCGTGGCCGACGGCAAGGGCCGCATGCTCTCGGCGGTCCTGACGGCCGGCAATGTCAACGACACCACGATGCTCACCACCGTGATGGACGAGATCAGGGTCCCCCGGCCCGGGCCGGGCCGGCCACGCCAGCGGCCCGACCGGGTCCTGGCCGACAAGGGGTACCCGTCCAAGGCGAACCGCGCCTGGCTCGCCGCCCACGGGATCGCCGCGACGATCCCGGAGAAAGCCGACCAGGCCGCCAACCGCCGCAGGAAAGGATCCCGCGGCGGCCGGCCACCGGCCTTCGACGCGGAGCTCTACAAGGGCCGCAACGTCGTCGAGCGCTGCTTCAACCAACTCAAACGCTGGCGCGGCCTGGCCATGCGAGCCGATAAAACGGCCCGCAACTTCCACGCCGCAATCCAACTCGCCTCCGCGCTCAACTGGCTAGGAACCAGCTTTAGCAACACACCCTAGGGGGCCTGCCGGGCGCAGCGGGACGCGGCCAGCCGTCTCTCGCGAAGGGCTAGGCGGTTGGTGTCCGGGCCGGGATGCGGCTGTTGACGACGGCGACCGCGAAATCCACGAGGTAGTCGTTGAGTGCCAGCGAGGCGCTTCGGGCGGCCCCGGCGTCCCTGGCGCAGATCGCCTGCAGGATGTCCCGGTGGAGGGCGCTGCCCGCCGCCACCTCCTGCCGGGCGTCGGAGACGTGCGTGAGCCAGAACCGGCGGGAGAGCCCCTGCAGGGGCGCCATCGCCTCGGCGAGGTAGGGGTTGCGCGCGCTATCTGTGATCAGGGCGTGCGTTTGCCGCACCGTTTCCGAGTACGCGTCGAGGTCGTGGTGCCCGTCGAGGGTCGCCGCGAGGTCGCGCATGAGGCCCACCTCGTGTTCCGTCGCGCGGTCGCACGCCAGGGCGACCGCGAGGACCTCCATGGAGCGGCGGACCTCGAGGCGCAGGAGCTGGTCCTCCACTGAGATCGCGGGGATCTCGATGCCCTTGCTCGGGTGGATCCTGACCATGTGGTCCCGGGCCAGGCGCTGGACGGCCTCGCGCACGGGGGTCCGGCCGAAGCCGGTCAGTCCCATGAGCCCCGTCTCGGAGATCAGCGTGCCGGCAGCCAGCTCTCCGCGTTCGATCATGCGCACGAGGGCCGCGTGAACCTCGTCGGACTTGCTCATTTCGAGTCTCCCCACTGCTGCCCGGTCTTCGCCTCCCTTGATCGTACGCGAGCGCGGACGGAGCGCATACCGTTGACATCCGACCGATATATCGGTTGAATGTCGGCACCGACGTGATCCAATCCACATTCCAGGAGTCCCTGTGAAGTACTCGCCGCACCTCGAGTCCAGCCCGTTGCCGTTCTCCCCGTTCAAGAGCTGCACCGTCCCCCGGCCGATCGGCTGGCTCTCCAGCGTGAGCCCCGACGGCGTCGAAAACATCGCCCCCTACAGCCAATGGCAGAACCTGACGTTCGATCCTCCGATGGTGATGTTCTCGGCCAACCAGTACCCGGACGGGCGGCGCAAGGACACGGTCCTCAACGCCGAGCAGACCGGCTGGTTCGTCTGGAACATGGCGACCTACGACCTGCGGGAGGCCGTCAACACCAGCGCCATGGCGCTGCCGTTCGAGGAGAACGAGTTCGACCGCCTGGGCGTGACCCGCGAGTACGCCGAGAACCACCCCATCCCGATGGTCGCCGAGAGCCCGGTCAAGTTCGAGTGCCGCTACCTGAGCACGCACCGCCTCCAGGGCCACTCGAACGTCGGGACCATCGACATCGTCTTCGCCAGGGTCGAGCGGATCCACATCGACGACGCCGTGATCACCCCCGAGGGCAAGCTCGACATCCCCGCCATCCGCCCCATCGCCCGCATGGGCTACTTCGACTACACCGTCGTCACGGACACGTTCGAGATGCGCGTCCCCGAATCCGACGAACTCGCCCAGATCGGGCTCGAGGGCCGGGCCTGATCGCCGGCCCGCCACGGCACCCCATCGCTCCTCCGACAGAGAGGCACCACCGATGAACACCCCAGCCACGCCGGACCGGACCCTCCCGGTCCTATCCCCCCAGGAAAAGCGCCGGCGCCTCCGGGACCTGGTCGCGGTCAACTTCGGCAACACCCTCGAGTGGTACGACTGGACGATCTACACGATCTTCGCGTCGTACTTCTCCACCCAGTTCTTCCAGGCCGGGGACCCGGTCTCCGCCCTGCTGGCGACCCTCGCCGTCTTCGCGGTCGGGTTCATCACCCGCCCGCTCGGCGGCTTCCTCTTCGGGGCCTACGCCGACCGCGTCGGACGCAAGAAGAGCCTGACGCTGGCCATGCTGATCACGGCCGCCGGCAGCCTGGTCATCGCCGTCGCGCCGACCTACGACGCCGTCGGCGTCTCGGCGTCCCTGATCCTCCTCGCCGCCCGCCTGGTCCAGGGCCTCGCCCACGGCGGCGAGATGGGCACGTCCGTGACCTACCTCGTCGAGCGGGCCCCGCGGAACCGGCGGGCCCTCTTCGGCAGCTCGTCGTGGATCAGCGTCATCCTCGGCACGATCCTCGCCACGCTCACCGGGCTGGTCATCAACCGGGTCCTCGACGAGGCGGACATCGCGTCGTGGGGCTGGCGGGCGGCCTTCGGCATCGGGGGCCTCCTGGGGCTCTACGCGCTCTACCTGCGCCGCAAGCTGACGGAGACCGAGGTCTTCGCCGAGGCCGGCGCGGCGGACCCGGACCGCGATGCGGGCGCCGAGGCTCCGGACTCGCCCCGCGAGCCCATGCTGCGCGCCCTGCTGCGGAACTGGCGGGGCATCGCCGTGGTCTTCGGCCTGTCCGCGGGCGGCTCGATCATCTTCTACACCTGGCTGATCTTCACGCCGACCTTCGCGCAGCTGAACCGGGGACAGGACTCCTCGAGCGCCCTGGCCGCCAGCCTGATCGCGCAGTGCTTCTTCCTGCTCGCCATCCCGCTGGTCGGCTGGCTCGCCGACCGCTTCGGCCGCAAGCCGTTCGTGGTGCTCTTCGGCATCGGCTTCATCCTGGCGACCTTCCCGCTCGACGGGCTGATCGACGGCAGCTTCGGGCGGCTGCTTGCGGCGATGCTCATTGCCCTGTCGCTGCTCGCCTGCCTGTTCGGCGTCAACGGCGCCGTGTGGGCCGAGGTCTTCCCGACGAACGTGCGGGCCGCCGGCGTGGCCGGGCCGCTGTCCCTGGCGACGGCGGTGTTCGGAGGGACCGCACCCTACGTCAACACGTTCCTGGCGCAGTCGGGCCAGCACGACCTGTTCCTCATGTACCTCATGGCCGTTGCGGGGATCACCCTGGTGACCGGATTCCTGATGCCGGAGACCAAGGACGCCGACCTCGCCCGGCGCGACGGTGCGCCGGTCGCCGCGCGGCAGTAACGCGTCTGTCCCGGGCCGGGTTGAGGCCGGCCCGGGACAGCGTCGGATCGATCAGGACGAGCTTGCGTCTATCCGGCCATCAGGGCGCAATCTCGAGTTAGGTCGTTCAGCTACTCATCTCTTATCGCCGCCCAGTGGGGACGGAGCCCCACCGAAGGCGCTCATTCGCAAGAGGTTACGTAGCCTTTTGCCAAGACGAGCCGAACGTTTGGCATGCGTTGCAAGTTCTCCATTTGCGTTCGCCGCGAGTAACGCCAGCGCGCCTTTCGTCCGAAACACTTCTAGGAACCTGCCGACCTCTGATAGTTCGCGAAAAGCTACAAATTCAGGGGCGTCGCGATGATCGCTCCGAAATGTTTGATCCGAACGGTTGAGCCACTTGAATTGACCGTCGTGCTGCTCACGATCCCGATTAATTGCGGTGAAGACTCGCGGATAAATGCGCCACGAAGTGCCAGCGAATGCGTCGACAGACAGTCGGCCAGCTTGCCGGTCAGCTTCGAGGCTAAGTGCATCACCGTACATGTCGATGGCGAGCGATTTTGGGTAGGGGTCGATGTAGACGATGCGCTCGACGCCAGCGCCGATGATCAGTCGCATGCACATGTGGCAGGGGAATGCCGTGACAAATATCGTCGTACCCCGGGTAGGTTTTCCATGAAGAGCGCAATCCAGAATCGCTGCCATCTCCGCATGCGTGATCCGCCCAAACTCTATGAGGGACGAGACGCGGGTATCAGCAAAAGCGTCAGCCTCAGCTATCGTCATGAATCTCTCGTCAGGTGACTTTCCGGCTAATTGCTCCGACAAATGTCCATCCGAGTGCAGGGCATCCAGAATTTCTCGCAGAACGAGGCTTATCGACCACTTGTTGAAGTCGCGTCCCAGCTGGAAGTCGCGATGGTCCGGTACGTCGTCGACCCAGTACTGGCCCCCGCCATGCTTCGGGACCTCGTTCGTGCCTGTCGCGAGAATGTCTCCGTCCGGAGAGGTGATGACGGCTCCCACTTGGCGGCCTGGATCAGCTGAGCGAAGCGACGCCGCGTAGGCGTGGAACATCGCGTTCTCATCTCGAGTTGGCGTCTCGAATGGTTTCCCGAAGAGGAGGGCGACCATGCGCTTCGCGTCGGCGATGAGGCGGGCGCCCATGGTGATATGAAAATCCGCCATGGCGTTAGTTGACCGAACATTCTGGCCATATTTGGTGCCCGAGCTTTGATCTAGGCGGATCAGCCGAGAGGCAGGGCCTGAAAAGTCAACAAGCGTTGGATTCTCTCTGCGCAGTGTCGCTTCCAAGGTTTCCCGCCGTTTGGATTCCTTCTCATTGACGCCGACCAGGACGAACCGTGAACCATAGATCTCACGAAGAAACGCGACTTCATGTGGATGTTTGAGGGTTCGCAGGACCCACGCGCGCTTGGGCTGGCCTGACGAACGCTTGTGTCGAATGGCCGCTACGGCGGCCGCAGCAAGCGCGGCCCCATCTTCCGATATAGCGCGCAACGCATCACCATGGGCGACGAGCATTTCCGAGCGCGTGTCGCCCTTCGTGAATTCAGTTCGTTCACTTGAAAGCAGGTTGCTGAGACGAATCTCTTCCGTCACGAACCCATAGGCGTGCAGCTCTTTGCCAAGGCAAAGGATCAGCCTCTCCAGATCGGTACCGATGGGAGCGACCATTCCAATGACGATTTCTTCAAGAGTGTTCAGTCTTGCGTTGCTTAGCATCGTTCCCCCGTATCTTGGAATCGGACTGGCTTAGCGGAACTGACATCGATTCCATCTGCTCGATCACGAGCCTGATGGCCTCCGGCTGCTTATCCGGCGGGTAGCCGTTCTTGATGAGCAGCCGCTTCACGGACGAACGCAGCTTCGCCCGGACGTCCTCGCGCACCGTCCAGTCGGTGCGGGTGTCCCTGCGCATCACCTGGACCAGTTGCCGGGCGATCTCCGCGAGGATCCCCTCGCCCTGCTGCTCCACCGCCGACTGGTTCTGCGAGACGGCGTCGTAGAACGCGAGCTCGTCTTCGTCTAGCGGCGGGTCGAACCGCTTGCCGCGGTCGGCCTCGTGCGCGACCTCCTGCGCCAACTCCACGAGCTCGGCGATGACCTCCGCGGCGGAGAGCTGCTGGTTCGTGTACTTCGTCATCAGCTCCGTGATCCGCTCCGAGAACGCCCGCTGCCGGATCGTGTTGTGGCGCGTCGTCCGCACGGACTCCTCGGACACCAGTTTCCGCAGGGCCTCGATCACCAGCTGCGGGTTCGGGGCCGACCGCGTCTTCGCCAGGAACTCCGGCGTCAGGTCGTTCAGGGCCGGCCGCGGCATCCCGGCGGCCGCGTAGATGTCCAGCACCTCGCCGGTAGCGTCCGTGGCCGAGTCGATCAGCTGCGTGAGCACGCGCTGGACCTCGTCGGGCACGGGCTCGCCGCGGGCCTGCCGGTCCATCGCGTCGAACTTGCCCATCCAGACCCGGATCTCCTCGTACACCTGGATCTCCGGGCGCACCTCCTCCAGCCGGCCGGACCCGGAGCACAGGGCCCACGCCCGGGCCAGACGACCCGCCGCCTGCCGGAACAGCTGCGCGCGGGCGCCGCCGTCGTCGCCCACCCGCTGGTTCTCCGGGGCGCGCAGGTAGTTCGCAGCTCCGAAGACGGCGTTGAGGAACGCCTTCTTCCCGCCCCGGTTCATCACTGCGCGCCAGTCGTAGCCGGCCAGCAGCTCGCGCACCTCGTTGAGCAGCTCGAGGGCCAGCGCCACGGCCTCGTCCAGGTTCTGCCCCAGCGGCCGCCGCTCCGAGTCCCGCTGCGTGTACTCCTTCAGCGCGTTCGCGAGGTTCTCCGCCAGCGGCGCGTACGCCACCAGCAGCCCGTCCTCCTTGCCCCGGAACGTGCGGTTCACCCGGGCCAGGGTCTGCATGAGCAGCGCGCCCTTGAGCGGCCGGTCCAGGTAGAGCGTGTGCAGCGGCGGGGCGTCAAACCCGGTGAGCATCATGTCCTTGACGATCACCAGCTCCAGCTCGTCGGACGGGTCCTTCAGCCGGGCCTTGATGGCGTTGTTCTCCGAGTCGCGGCGCACGTGGTCGGACACGGGCGGCTGGTCCGAGGCCGTGCCGGAGTAGACGACCTTGATCTTGCCCTTGTCCAGCTCGTCCGAGTGCCAGTCCGGCCGCAGCGCCACGATCTGCGCGTACAGGTTCGCGCAGATCTCCCGCGTCCCGCCGACGATCATCGCCTTGCCGAACGTCTCCGTCCCGTCGGTCGCGGCGATGAACGGCGCCACGGCCTGCCGCCGGGTCTCCCAGTGCGCCACCAGGTCGGCGGCCAGCTCCTCGAGCCGCTCCGGCGCGCCGTAGACGGCGTTGACGACGGCGACGGACCGCTCGATCCGCGCCCGCTCCGTGTCGTCGAGCCCCTCGGTGGCCTCGTCCGCGGCCGCGTCCAGGTCCTCCTCGGTGACGCCCTCGGCCATGCGCACCTTGATCAGCCGCGGCTCGAAGTACACGGGCACGGTGGCCCCGTCCTCGACCGCCCGGGTGAGGTCGTAGACGTCGATGTAGTCGCCGAACACCTCGCGCGTGTTCCGGTCCGCGAAGGACACCGGGGTGCCCGTGAACGCGATGAGCGTGGCGTTGGGCAGCGCGTCGCGCAGGTGCCGGGCGTACCCGTCGAGGTCGTCGTAGTGGCTGCGGTGCGCTTCGTCGACGACGACGATGATGTTCCGCCGGTCGGACAGCAGCGGGTGCTCGGCGCCGGCGTCCTTCTCCGCCTGCGTCCGCCCGAACTTCTGCAGGGTGGTGAAGTAGATGCCGCCGGTGACCCGCCCGCTGAGCTCCTCGCGCAGCTCGGAACGGCGGCGGATCTGCTTCGGGGTGTCCGGCAGCAGGCGGGACCGGGCGAACCCGGCGAACAGCTGGCCGTCCAGCTCGTTGCGGTCGGTGATGACGACGACGGTGGGGTTGCGCAGCTCGTCGTGCCGCATGACCCGGTTGGCGTAGAGCTCCATCTCCATGGACTTGCCAGAGCCCTGGGTGTGCCAGACGACGCCGGCCTTGCCGTTGGTCCGCACCGCCTGGATGGTGCTGCCGACGGCCTTGGTGACGGCGAAGTACTGGTGCGGTTTGGCGATCCGCTTGCTCAGGCCCTCCGCGCCCTCGTCGAACGCCGTGTACCAGCGGGTGAGCTGGAGGAACCGGGCCTGGTTGTAGAGTCCGTCGACGGCGGTCTCGATCGGCAGCACGGCCTCGCCGTCGCGCTGGGTCCCGGGCTCGACGGGGACGCCGTCGTCGTCCACGTTCCACGGTGAGAAGTGGTTCAGGGGCGTGAACGGGGTCCCGTACTTGGCCTCGAGCCCGTCGGAGGCGAACGTGAAGACGCAGAAGCGGAACGCGAGCGGGAACTCGCGCAGGTAGGTGCGCAGCTGGGCGTGCGCGGCGGCGACGTCGGCGGCCCCGGCGCCGGCCCGCTTGAGCTCCATGACGGACACGGGCATGCCGTTGAGGTAGAGGACGACGTCGAGGCGCCGTCGGTGCTCGCCCTGCACCAGGGTGACCTGGTTGACGGCGAGCCAGTCGTTGAGCTGCTCCTGGTCGCTCACGACGCGGAGCGTGGGGGTGCGCTCCGTTCCGTCGGGGTCGAGGTAGGTGAAACGGTATCCCTCGACGAGGATCTGGTGGATGCGGTGGTTCTCGGCGATGGCGTCCTGGGACCGCGGGGTGGCGATCTCCGCCAGCGCTTGCTTGAGGTACTGGACGGGGACGCCGGGGTTGATCCGCCGCATGGCCTCGAGCAGGCGCGGGCGAATCAGCAGCTCGTCCCAGCCGACGCGCTCGCCGATGCCCGGCGCGATCTCGTCCCCGTGTTTGGGCTCCCAGCCGTGTTCGCCGAGCTGCTCGAGTACAAGCTGCTCCCAGTCGGCCTCGGTGAAGGTGTTCGTGAGCGTCACCTGAAGTTCCCCCTTATCAGCGCACGCTAGATCGACCCTAGTTCCTGCTGCATGAATGTTGCAGGAGTTGTTTGCAACGTTCCCGTATCAACCGGCCTGTGCTGCCCCGCCTATGCGCTGATTTTGCAAAACGCTCTTGCACGATTGGAGCATTGAGTTGGCTACACGTTTTCCAGCAGCTTCTCGGCCTCCTTCACCCTGAGCTTGCCGGACATGAGCTGGGGGAGGAGGGCGTCGCGAGCGCCCTCGAGCAATAGGCGCTCAGCTGTGACACTTCGCATCACGGCCATTTCCGAAGACACAATGGACTCAAGCTTCGTGCGTGCTGGTTCCAGGGGAAGCTGCAAGGTCAGACCCTTGAGATTGCGCATGTTGATCTTGGGCTGTACGGCGCCTGTGACTAGCTCAGCCACAGGGGTCGTTCGAAGGACCAGATAGAGCAATTCCGTCGATAGAGCAGTTCCTGAAACCACATGTGCATGGTTGTTTACCCACGATGGCCCCCAGATGTACTGAGTGACCGGGGTGCCGTCGTCGGTTACGACAGACCCGTCCTCGCCGATTAGCACCAGGGGTTCGTCAAAGAGCGCAACATCGACGTGCCCGAATACACCGCTGGCACCGTAGTAGGGCACGGTCCCTGGGCGAGCGTTCCGCTCGCTTGCAGATAGGGGGACTCTCCGGCGGTTGTGGAACTCAGACACGCTTTCCAGTGACTGCCCCATCGATCCAGCCTGAAGGGCGGCGAAAAGCTCAGCCTGCAAGTGAGATTTGATGAGATTCACCAAATTGCGATTGGCCGTGATCTTGTCATCGAGAGCGCTGAGCACTTCGACGACTGCTCTCTGGTCCTCGGGGGTGGGAAGCGAGATCGAGAGCGACCGAATGTCGGCCAGGTTGATGTAGGCGGCCATGTCGGTGTTGTTCATCCGGTAGTTGGCCTGGACCCAGAACTCGCGACTGCTGAACCAATACTGTAGAAAGCGAGGTTCGATTACTGTTTCGTCAACGACCCGGAAGAAGCACAACTGCGGACTGTAGACGACCTGCTCATCTGTCGCCGGCAGGACCGCCACGCGCCCGACAGTCCCCTTGGTCGTGAGCAGGATGTCGCCGGGCATCCCAATCTTGGGTCCGATGGAAGCGGCGTAGTCCTCCGATACGAAGTCAGGGCCGTCTAGGTGCACTGCGCCATCGCGAACATCGGCGACACGGATAATTCGGAATCCGGGTCCGCCGAGTTCGCTGCGCTTGGTCCGGTAACCGTCGCCGAACGTGAGAGCGCCGGCATCGACGAGGTCGCCAAAGGTCCTGTGCGTTCCTGTCACGACACCCTCCCCAGCTGCTCCCGGACCACGGCCGCCAGCCGCTCCGATTCCTCGAACTGCTCGAACAGCTCCTGCTTGAGCCGGGCGATCTTCTCCTCGATCGGTTCGCCGTCGTCCTCCACCTCGGCTGCACCGACGTACCGGCCTGGCGTCAGCGCGTAGTCCGCGGCCTTGATCTCCTCCAGTGGCGCCGAGTAGCAGAACCCGGGCACGTCCTCGTAGGCCTCGCCGGCGGCGGACTCGGTCCCGCGCCACGCGTGGAACGTCCCCGCGATCCGCGCGATGTCCTCGTCGGACAGCGCGCGCTCGGCCCGGTCCACCATGTGCCCCAGGTTCCGGGCGTCGATGAACAGCACCTGCCCCGTCCGGTCCACGGACCCGCCGGCCCCGGCCGACTTGTCCTTGGCCAGGAACCACACGCACACCGGGATCCCGGTGGAGCGGAACAGCTGCGTCGGCAGGGCCACCATGCAGGAGACAAGGTCCGCCTCCACCAGCTGGGCGCGGATCTTGCCCTCCCCGCCCGAGTTGGAGGACATCGACCCGTTGGCCATGACGATGCCGGCGGAGCCGCCGTCGGCCAGCTTCGAGACGATGTGCTGGATCCACGCGTAGTTCGCGTTGTTCGCCGGCGGCACCCCGTAGCGCCAGCGCGGGTCCGACTCGTTGCGCGCCCAGTCCTTGATGTTGAACGGCGGGTTCGCCATCACGAAGTCCGCCTCCAGCTCCGGGTGCTGGTCGCGGGCGAACGTGTCGCCCCAGCGGGAGGCCAGGTTCGCGTTGAGCCCGTGGATGGCCAGGTTCATCTTCGCCATCCGCCACGTGCGCTCGTTCAGCTCCTGCCCGTACACGGAGATCGCGGTGCGGTCCTCGTGGTGGGCGTCCAGGAACTTCTCCGTCTGCACGAACATGCCGCCCGAGCCGCAGCACGGGTCGTACACCCGCCCGTGCGTCGGCTCCAGCACCTCCACCAGCACCCGCACCACGCCGGCCGGCGTGTAGAACTCGCCGCCCCGCTTGCCCTCCGCGCGGGCGAACTTCTCCAGGAAGTACTCGTACACCTCGCCCAGCAGGTCCCGGGCCCGGGTGGCGCCCTCCCCGCGGAAGCGCGTCGTGTTGAACAGGTCCACGAGCTCGCCCAGGCGCCGCTGGTCCACGCTGTCCCGGTTGAAGATCCGCGGCAGCGTCCCGGCCAGCGTCGGGTTCGCCTCCATCACCAGCCCCATGGCCGAGTCCACGAGCTCGCCGACGCTCTTCGGCGCCCGCCCGTCCGCGGCGGCCAGGCCCTTCGCGTGCTCGGCCAGGTAGGACCAGCGGGCCTCCTCCGGCACCCAGAACACGCCGTGGCCGGTGTACTCGTCGACGTCGTCGACCAGCTGGGCGGCCTGCTCCGCGTCCAGCCCGTCGGCCTCCAGCTCGGCCAGCAGGGCGGCCCGGCGCTCCTCGAACGCGTCGGAGACGTACTTCAGGAACACGAGCCCCAGGATCACGTCCTTGTACTGGGACGCGTCCATGGACCCGCGCAGCTTGTCCGCGGCCTTCCAGAGCGTGTCCTTGAGCTCCTTCATGGTGCTCGGCAGCGCCGGTTCGGCGGCCTTCTTCCTCGGGGGCACTAGGGCCTTCCTTCCATTGCGGTGGTGGTGTCCAGGGCGCCGGCGGCGGTGCCGGCGGTGATCAGGGCGGCCAGCCCGTCCAGGCGGGCGAGCCGGGCGTCGAGCAGGTCGCGGGTGGCGTCGAGGCGCGCGAGCGCGTCCCCGAGCCGTGCCGCGGCGGCGGGGTCGAAGCGGCGGACCGGCCAGCGGCGCCACGGCCCGCCCGGGGCGGCGGCGAGGTCCTCCGCGAGGACCGCGGGCACCAGTCCCGTCTCCGTGCGGGCGCGCAGGGCGCGCGCCGGGAAGCGGACGACGGCGGAGCCCTCCCGGTCCACCGCCGCCGCGGGCGTCGGACCGGTGCGCACGATGACGTCGCCGGCCTCCGTCAGCCGCGCGCGGGGGTGGTTGGCGGCCAGGGCCAGGTGCGGGACGCGGGCGGAGGGCACGACGGCGGCGCTCGCGAGGTCGTCCGGCCCGGCGACGGCCAGGCCCTCCGGCCCGTCCGACAGCTCCGCGTCCTCCAGGCGGGTCCCGGGCAGGTATTCGAGGGCTCCCTCGTCCAGCAGCTCGCCGAGCGTCGTCCACCGGGCGGCGGTGCCGGTGGCCGGGCCGACCGCGAGGTCTGGTGAGGCGTCCAGCGGCTCCGCCAACTCACGCAGCAGGCGCTCCGCCCGCACGAGGACGTCGGCCGGGCGCATGACGTCGCCGGCGGGACCGCCCGGGTGGCGCGGGCCGCGGGCGTCGGCGGTCAAGGCGCCGCGGGAGGCGAGGAGCGCGCTGGTCGGCACCAGCCGGGCGAACCGGAACGCGTGCGCCCTCACGTCCCGCACCGTCCCGAGGGAGGCGGCCAGGTCCGAGACCAGGTCCTGCCGTGCCGCCGCGTCCAGCCGGTCGGCGGAGAGGTCGGCGACCATCGTCCACCGCTCCGCGATCGGCAGGTCCCGCTGGTCCGAACCGAGCACCCACAGCGCGAGCGGCTGGTGCACCCGCGCCGGGGCCAGGCCGGCGGGCAGCCGGACGGCCGCGCGGATCCGGCCCATGCGCAGGGTCTGTGAACGCTGCGTCTCCGCGGGCCCGAACAGGGCGTCGACCAGCACGGACGCCGGCGCGATGACCAGCCCGGCGTCGTCGGGGCCGAGCGAGAGGGCCAGCTCGTCCACGGCGGACAGGACGGCGGCCGCGTCCGCGGACGGGTCCGCAGGGCCGGGGTGGTGGGCGGCGACGACGCGCGGCCCCGCCGGCAGCGCGTCCGGGTCCCGGACGTCGAGGTTCTCCCGGGCGGCGCCCAGCACCGCGAGCCGGCGGGCGGCGAGCCGAACGGAGCTGTCGTCCTCCGTGCCGTCCTCCTCCGCGCGGTCGGCCAGTCTGCCGGGGACGCCGCCCTCGTCCGCGCCCGCGCCCGCGGACGGGGCGACCGGGCCGGCGCCCACGGCGAGCACCGCCTCGCCCGCCTCCCCGAGCGCGTCGGCGAGGGCCGCGGCCAGGTCGCTGCCGCCAGGGGTGGCCTCGGCGAACGCGGCGGCTCCCGTGGTGGCGGCCATGGCCAGGCAGGCGTCGGCGGCGAGCTCGAGCAGCCCCGCCGACAGCGCGGTGCGCGCGTGGGTCGGCAGGCCGATGCGGACGCGGTCCGCGAGCAGCCGCTCGAACGCGGCGGCCGGGGTGTAGGCGGCG
The DNA here is from genome assembly GCF_056782315.1 of Arthrobacter paludis. Lineage (NCBI taxonomy): Bacteria > Bacillati > Actinomycetota > Actinomycetes > Micrococcales > Micrococcaceae > Arthrobacter > Arthrobacter paludis. Next base: position 50,565 of record NZ_JBXAEW010000022.1, on the reverse strand, counting down.
TCGGCCATGCGGTCCGCCGCGGCGGCCAGGCCCGGGAGCCGACGGCCGGCGGCCTCCAGCTCGCGGTAGAGGAACGCGTCGTCGGGGTCGGTCTCGTCCGCGAGGTCCAGCAGGTCCTCGGCGTCGAGCCCGGCCAGGGGCTCCCCGGCGAGCGTGCGCAGGGCCAGGGCCGCGGTGAGCTCGGCGGTGTCGTGCGTGCCGGCGGCGAGGAACGCGGCGGCGTCCCGCGGGGCCTCCGGGTTGTTGCCCCGCCCGGTGGCCTCGAGCCACGCGGCGACGGCGTCGGCGTCGAAGAGCTCCCGGCCCTCCCGGCGGCGGACCGGATCCGGGAACGGGAGGCCCGTGCCGCGGGCGCGGGTGCGCCACACGCTGACGACGGGCCGCCGGACGTCGGCCAGACGGGCGACGTCCGACAGGGACAGCAAGAGCTCGGCCATCGTTTCCCCCTCCCGTGTGGCGCGATGGGTCGATCGTATCGGGTCAGGCTCCGCCACGATCGTCTTCCTCGATAAGGGGTCTTATCAACGGAAATCGTCCTAGACGTTCCGGTACGGCCGTAGCTTCGTTCCTGCAGCCGCTTCGGTGGTTGCCGGGCGGGGAGCGCACACCGTTGGGGGAACGGCTCCCCGCCCGCCACCGCACCGGCCGGCAGGCCCGCACCGCCAGGAGGACACGATGGACACCACGCAGGAGAACGCCGCGCCGCCGGCCGCACCGACTCGGGGGAGCCGGCGCCGCCCAGGCGCCGGCGCAGGGGGCGGCCGGGGGACCGCCCGCATGTACGGCGTCGTGGGCCTGGCGTTCGGGCTGAGCCTCGGGCTGGGGACCGGGCTGGTGGCGGCGGGGCAGGGGGAGCCCGCCGCCGCCGGCCCGGCAGGGGACGGCGTCACCGTGGTGCCCGTCGCCGAGGGGCCGACCATCGCCGGCGCCGTCGAGGGCTGTGGGCTCGTGGACGGGGACCTCGGCGTGGAGCTCCTGGACGGGGGCGCCGCCGTCGAACTGTCCACCGGACACGAGTACGACGGGATCATCGGCGTCGAGTACGCCGAGGTCCTGTGCGTCCTGGACGGGCTTGGCAGCCCGCAGAGCGTGTCCGCGCACATGGAGTCCACGAGCGCGCTCGATGGGCGCCAGTTCGCCGAGTGGGGCCGGTTCACGGCCTCGTGGGGCTACCACCCGGACGACGGCCTCGACGTGATCGCCGAGGAAACGCCGTAGCCGGATCCAAACCGTCGGGGGCCATCTGTAGCCTCGGCACCACACCCGGTGGGGACCGGGTGGGCCGGGAGCCGTGGGGACGGGTTCGGGCGCAACACCATCAAGGGGGAACACCAATGGACACCACCATCCAGCCGCCGGCCAGCGGGCCGGCGAACCACACTCCGGGCGGGGTCCCGGGGAAGTCCGGCGCCGCGAAGCGGGCAGGCCTCGCGGGCGCCGCCGTCGTCGCCCTCGGCCTCGCGTTCTGGGGCGGCGCCGCCGCCGGCGCGGCCGGCGTCGACCCGACCGCCAGCGAGCAGTACGTGGAGCTGGCCGGCGAGCACGAGCGGCTCGGCGCCGAGCGCGACCGGCTCCAGGAGCAGTATGACGGCGCCGTCGACGACTACAACGGGGTGGTCGCCGGGCTCGAGGACCGCGAGGCGGAACTCGCCGAACGCGAGGCCGCCGCCGAGAAGCGGGCCGGCGAGCTCGAGGAGGCCGAGGCCGCCGTCGCCGAGCGGGAGAAGGCCGTGGGCAAGGCGGAGGAGGAAAAGGAGGCGAACACGGTCTCGGACGGGGTCTGGACCGTCGGCGTCGACATCGCCCCCGGCACCTACCGCACGACCGGCCCGGTCGATTCCGACTGCTATTGGGCCGTCCTCGTCACGGGCACCAACGGTGACGACATCGTCGAGAACGACATTCCCGGCGGCGGACGGCCGCAGGTCTCCCTGTCCAAGGGGCAGGACTTCAATTCCAAGCGCTGCGGCACCTGGTCCAAGCAGTAGCCGCGCCCACACGCACCCCATCCCGCATCCAAGGAGAACACCATGAGCTTCCAGACCCAGCCCTACCCGGCCGCAGCGCCGGGGTACCCGCAGCCCGCCCACAAGTCGTTCGTCGCGGCCTGGCTGCTGTCCCTGTTCCTCGGCGTCCTCGGCGTCGACCGCTTCTACCTCGGCAAGGTCGGCACCGGCCTGCTGAAGCTGTTCACGCTCGGTGGCCTGGGCGTGTGGGCGCTCGTCGACCTGGTGATCATCCTGGCCGGCGGCATGCGCGACCAGCGCGGCCTGCCCCTGGCCGGGTACGCCAAGCACCGGGTGCTCGCGTGGATTGTCACCGGCGTCCTCGTGGTGCTGGGCGCCGTGAACGGCGCGTCCGGGGCGGGGTCCGCCCCGACCGGGACGGCGGTGGACGACGGCGGCGCCACCGTCGCCGAGGCCCCGCCGGCGGTCGAGCCGGCCGCGGAGGAAGCCGTGGCGCCCGCGGAGGCGGCCGCGCCCGCCGCTTCGGAGGCGGCCCCCGCCGCGGAGCCGGAGGCCGCGTGGACCGAGGTCGCAACGCTGGAGGGCCGCGCCGACAAGGCCGGCGGCGTCTTCGAGCTCACGGAGGCCGAGGCCCGCCTGACGTACTCGTTCGAGGGCGACCCGGACATGTCCATCGGTGCCGTCTACCTCCTGGACGAGGGCACGGACCTGCAGGCCGACGGCGGCATCCCGCTGGTGATGATCACCGAGCCGGAGGAGGCCACCACGGCGCTGCACAAGAACGCCGGCAGCTACTACCTCAACGTCACCGCCGCCAACATGGACGGCTGGACCGTGACCGTGGAGGAGAAGCGGTAGTCGCGAGCGCCGCAGGAGGCGGGCCGTCCCGGTGGGGCGGCCCGCCTTCTCGCGGGACGTTCGGCTTCCGGCAGGCCTAGTTGCCGGCCGCCCCGGATGCCTACGGTGTCGACGTCGGACGCATGCGGCTCAGACGGAGGTGGTGCACCATGATCGATCTGGCCCTGGCGCTCTTCGCCGGAACCCTACTCGTCCTGTCGGCGTTCTCGCGGCTGCTCCAGCGCCTGGGCCTGCCCGGGCCCGTGCTCGCGCTGGCGGCGGGGGTGGCGATCGGGCCGTACGGCGTGGGGCTGCTGCGGGTCGAGGACTTCGGCCCGGCGCCCGGGACCCTCCTGGAGGAGGCCGCCCGGATCACCTTGGCCATGGGGCTGATGGGCGTGGCGCTCCGGCTGCCACACGGGTACTGGCGCGAGAACCTGCGCTGGATCGCGGCCATCATCGGGCTGGGGATGGCCCTCATGTTCGCGGTCGGCACGGGGGTGCTCTGGGCGCTGCTCGGCGTTCCCTTCCTGGTGGCACTGCTCCTCGGGGCGATCCTGGCCCCCACGGACCCCGTCGTGACCACCCCCATCGTCACGGGGTCGCTTGCGGAGGAGAAGATCACCGAGCGGGTACGGCACAACCTGTCTGCGGAGAGCGGGATCAACGACGGCGCGGCGTACCTGTTCGTCTTCGCCCCGATCCTGCTGATGGTGAAGCCGGGGGAGGCGTGGCAGGAGCTGCTCACGCGGGTCCTGCTGTGGGAGGTCCTGGCCGGGGCCGCGTTCGGCGCGCTGGCGGGCTGGCTGCTGGGCCGGCTCTTCGTGGCGGCCAGGGACAGGGGCCTGATGGAGGAGAGCTCCTACCTCGGGTTCCTCGTCCCGCTCGGCCTCCTGGTGCTCGGGGCGGGGAAACTGCTGGGGCTCGACGCGGTGCTGTCCGTCTTCGTCGCCGGCGCCGTCTTCGGCCAGACCATCCCGCAGCGCGACGAGGAACAGGAGGACCGCGTCCAGGACGCCATCAGCCGCCTGGTCCTGCTTCCGGTCTTCGTGCTGCTGGGGATGGCGCTCCCGTGGGGGGCCTGGGCCGGGCTCGGCTGGGGCGCCGCCGGGGCGCTGGCGGTGGCGGTGCTCGGGCGCCGGCTCGTGGCGGTCTGGCTGCTGCGGCCCCTCCTCAGGCGGGTGCACGACGTGCCGGAGACCTTCTTCCTGAGCTGGTTCGGCCCCATCGGCGTGTCCGCCCTCTTCTACGCCACCCTGGCCGAACGCCACACGGGCAACCACGAGATCTTCGTGTACACCACGCTCGCCATCACGGTCTCCGTCGTCGTCCACGGCGTGAGCACGGTGCCCCTGGCCTCGTGGCTGCGCGCCCGCGAGCCGGAGCAGAAGGAGGAGCACGACCTCCCCGCCTGAAGAGGCCGCCGCGGGACCGGGTGGCGCCAGGGAAAGGCGGGCGTTCGCCGTGCAGGAGCTTCGTCTGGTCGCGCCCGGCGCACGCTGTGCCGGTGCTAATCTCCCTCCAGACAGGTTGGGGGACACATGCACCGCTGGGGGACCATGGCCGCGTTTCCGGTTGCGCTGAGTCTGGCCCTCAGCGCCTGCGGCGTCGAGCCGGAGCTGGTCCAGATGGCCGACGAGAGCGTGCCCGGCGCCGGGAGCGCGGGAACGTCCCCGTCCGCCTCGGGGCTGGAAGCGGAACCCGCGGCCCCGTCCGCCGGGGTCATGGACGAGGCGCGCTTCTGGGCCGTGATCGAGGCCTCGCGGGCCGGGGACGCCGGCATGGAAGGGCAGGCCGCCGCGCTCGAGCGGATCCTGGCGGCCATGCCGCCCGCGGAGATCGCGGCGTTCGACGCGGCCTTCGTGGTCCACCGGCAGGAGCTGTACTCGTGGGACCTGTGGGGCGCCGCCTACGTCCTCCTCGGGGGGTGCTCCGACGACTGCTTCGACTACTTCCGCGCCTGGGTCGTGGGCCAGGGCGAGGAGTACTTCAACGCCGTGCGCGCCGACCCGGAGGCCCTGGCCGAGAGGGGCACGGCCCTCGGCGAGGAGCTCGGGGACGCCGAGCTCCTGTCCTACATCGCGTACGACGCGTATGTGGCCGCCACCGGCCGGGAGCTGGACGTCGACTTCCCGAACCTGCCCAGACTCCACGGCGGCGACGAACCCACCGGGGAAAAGTGGGACGAGGACGACTGGGAGGGCCTGCGGGCGCGCTATCCGCGCCTCGAGCCGCTGCCGCTCTGGTAGGTCGCCCCGGGCAACGCCGGGCGGCGGGGGCCTCCGGGTCGCGGCCGGAAAGGTAGGCGTTCGCCAGTGGTCCGCGCCCCGGAGGCCTGACGAGGGGCCGTAGCGGTGCTCCCGCGCAGGGGGACTTCTCGCGTCAGGGACCTAGTTGCAGAAAATGCAACGGCCCATTGCAACAACCGCATCACGCCCGGATAGTTGCAGACATGGATGAGACCCAGGACACAGCGGCCTCCAAGATGCTGGCCATCTTGGAGGCGCTGGCAGCCGACCCCGGCGGTTCCTCGGGCCTGACGGTGACGGCGTTGGCCCGAGCTTTGGGGCGAGACAAGTCCAGCGTGTCCAGGCAGCTGCGGCCACTGGTCGACCTCGGCATGGTGGAGCGCGACGGGGATGGACTCCACCGGCTCGGTTGGCGGTTGTTCGCCATCGCCGCCCAGGCCGGCGACCAGCGCCTCCTCCTGCTGACCCCACCGGTGATGCGCGAGCTGGCACGCAAGCTCGGCGAGCGGATCCACCTCAGCATCCGGCGCAACGACGAGGTCCTCACCATCGTGTCCGAAGGCCCGCGCCGGGCCGTCGAGGCGGTCGGGTGGGTCGGACGGGCGGTGCCGATCGCCTTTACCTCCTCCGGCCGGGCCCTCCTGTTCGACCACACGCCGGAGGAAATCCGTGCCCTCGTGGCGGAGGACTTTCGGCGTGGCCCCGGCTCCAAGGCGCCACGGAGCGTCGACGAAGTGGCCGAACGCGTCGCCCAGGCGCGGCTGCTCGGCTACGCCGTCGTCGTCGACGAGTTCGAGGACGGGCTGGCCGGAGTGGCCGCGCCCGTGCGCGACATCCACGGGAGGATCGTCGCCGCACTGAACCTCTCCGCGCCCACCTACCGGCTCGGCAACAACCTCCAGAGCGCGGGCCGGCAAATCAGCCAGGCCGCCCGTTACGTGAGCCAGTCGCTGTCTTCCCCTCCCGCCGCAGCCCCAGCCCAACCAAGGAACAACACGATGCCCGCCAACGCCGCGACGCCGATGTCAGAAGGATCCCATGAGCTTCATTGACTATGTCGGCGACAACTACGCCCGAATCGTTTTCCTTTTCGCCCAACACGTCCAGGTCGTGCTGCTCGCCGTCGCGATGGCGACCGTCGTCAGCCTCGTCCTCGCGCTCTGCACCGACCGCCTCCCCAAGGTCCGCCGCGGCCTCCTGTCCGTCACCGGAACCATCCTGACCATTCCGTCATTTGCGCTCTTCGGCCTGATGATCCCCCTGTTCGGACTCGGTGTCGCGCCCACCGTGCTTGCACTGACCCTGTACGCCGTCTTCCCCATCCTCAGGAACGCGGTGACCGGCCTCGAGACGGTGGACGCGGGCGTCGTCGACGCCGCACGCGGGATGGGGATGGGGACGTGGAAGCGCATGTGGGCGGTCCGCCTGCCGCTCGCCTGGCCCGTCATCCTCAACGGCATCCGCGTCTCGACCATCATGGTCGTCGCCATCGCCGCCATCGGAGCCGCGGTCCGCGGTCCCGGCTTGGGCGAACTCATCTTCCGCGGGCTGTCCCGCATGGGCGGGGCGAATGCCCTCAACGAAGCCCTTTCCGGCGTGGTGGCCATCGTCATCGTCGCCGCCCTGCTCGACGTCCTGTTCATCATCTTCGGCCGGATCACAACCCCGCGAGGTCTCCATGTCTGACAACCACACCACCCCGAGCGACTCCGGCGACGCCATGATCCGCCTGATCGGCGTGAGCAAGCAGTACGACGGCGCGGCCGCGCCCGCCGTGGCGCCCCTGGACATGGAGATCCGACGCGGGGAGTTCGTCTGCCTCGTCGGGCCCTCCGGCTGTGGGAAGACCACGACCCTGCGGATGATCAACCGCCTCGTTGAGCCGTCCGGCGGCGAGATCTGGATCGACGGGAAGAACGTCACCCACTCCAACCCGGACGAGTTGCGCCGGCACATCGGCTACGTGATCCAGCAGGTCGGCCTCATCCCGCACATGACCATCGGCCAGAACGTCGCCCTCGTGCCGAAGATGCTCGGCTGGGACAAGCGCAAAACCGCCGAGCGGGTCGACGAGCTCCTCGACCTCGTCGGACTGGACCCCGCCGTCTACCGGTCCCGCTACCCGAAGCAGCTCTCCGGTGGCCAGCAGCAGCGCGTCGGCGTGGCCCGCGCCCTCGCCGCGGACCCCCCAGTGATGCTGATGGACGAGCCGTTCGGCGCCATCGACCCGATCACGCGCGACCGTCTTCAGGCCGAGTTTCTCCGGCTCCAGGAGCGCATCCGGAAAACGATCGTCTTCGTGACCCACGACATCGACGAGGCCCTGCGCCTGGGCGACCGGATAGCGATCTTCGCGGAGGGCTCGCGGCTGGCGCAGTTCGACACGCCCCTGGAGATCCTGACGAATCCCGCCGACGATTTCGTGCGCACCTTCATCGGCGAGGGGGCCGCCCTGCGCCGGCTGGGCCTGTTGCGTATGCGCGACCTCCGGGGCGCCGGGACCGCGGACGCCTTCCCCCCGAACCTGACCGTCTCGCCGGAAGAGACCGTGTCCTCGGTGCTCGAGAAGATGCTTGCGAACGGGGCCGACAGGGTGCACGTGACCGGCGGCACCACGATGACCGTCCAAGACATGCTCCTGGCCGCCTCCGAGGCAAAGCAGGGGGCGCTGCAGTGAGCACCACCACCGCGACCCTGAACCAGGCCGGCGCCCCGCCGAAGGGCCGCCGGGAGTGGTCCACCTGGGTGCTGCCGGCCGTCGCGCTGGTGCTGGTCCTGGGGACGTTCGCCTACATCGGCACCGCGCCGCTGGACACCATCGAGGCCCGGGCGCTCGAGCCGGGGGTCATCCTCGATCGGCTCAAGGAACACGTCCTGCTTGTCGCCGTGTCCACCGTCGTGGTGATCGCGATCGGCGTCCCCGCGGGCATCGTGCTGAGCCGGCCCTCCGCAAGGCTCCTCCGGCCCCCGGTCCTGGCGGTGGCCAACGCCGGCCAGGCCATTCCCTCCATCGGGATCCTGGTGCTGCTCGCGCTCGTCTACGGCGTGGGGTTCAACATGGCGGTCGTCGCGCTCGTCGTCTACGCCCTGCTGCCGATCCTGCGCAACACGATCGTGGGGCTGCAGCAGGTCTCGCCGTCGATCGTCGACGCCGCCCGCGGCATGGGGATGAGCCCCCGAAGGATCCTCTTCACGGTCGAGCTGCCCCTCGCCGTGCCGGTCATGCTCGCAGGCATCCGGGTCTCGTTGATCCTCAACGTCGGGGTGGCCACCCTGGCGACCTACACCAACGCAGGGGGATTGGGCGACCTCATCGAACGGGGGATCGTCTTCAATCGGATGCCGATCCTCCTGGCCGGCTGCTTCTTGACCATCGCCCTGGCCCTGCTCGTCGACTGGGCCGCCGGACTGGCGGAGCGCCGGCTCCGGCCCAAGGGCATCTAGACACCTCCACTTCCCGACACACACCAAAGGAAAACCACCATGCGTCAAAACACGATGATCCTCGCCGGCGTGCTGGGCGGCTCGATGCTTCTGTCCGGCTGTGGCCTGGGCGAGGCGCCCCCGAGCGGCGTGAGTGCCGGTTCCCTCGCCGACATCGCCGACCTCTCCGGGGCCGAGGTGTCGGTGGGCGGCAAGGAGTTCACCGAACAGCTGGTCCTTTGCGAGCTGGCCGCCCAGGCGCTGGAGTCGACGGGTGCCACGGCCACCCGCAGCTGCGGGATGTCCGGAACGAGCAGCGTGCGCTCCGCGCTGGAGAGCGGGGACATCGACATGTACTGGGAGTACACGGGCACCGGCTGGATCACGCACCTGGGCGAATCCAAGCCGATCTCCGACCCGCAGAAGCTCTACGAGGCGGTGGCCCAGCGCGACCTCGAGGAGAACTCCATCGACTGGCTCGACCCCGCCCCGGCCAACAACACCTACGCCGTCGCGGTCAGCCGCGAGAAGGCGGAGGAGCTCGGAGTCGAGACGCTGTCCGACTACGCCAAGCTGGCCGAGAGCGACCCGGCCAAGGCCTCCTTCTGCGGCGCCGCGGAGTTCTTCGGCCGCAACGACGGTTGGCCCGGCCTCGAGAAGGCGTACGGGTTCAAGCTCCCCAGCGACCAGGTCTCGGAGCTGGCCGCCGGGGCGGTCTACAACGCCATCGACACCGCCAACCCGTGCGTCTTCGGAGAGGTCTTCGCGACCGACGGGCGCATCGCGGCCCTGGATCTGGTCGTCCTCGAGGACGACCAGAAGTTCTTCACGGCCTACAACCCCGCGATGACGATCCGCCAGGACGTCCTCGAGGCGAACCCCGCCATCGAAGAGGTCCTCGCCCCCGTCACCGAGGCGCTCGACGACGAGACGCTGCAGGCCCTCAACGCGAAGGTCGACGTCGACGGCGAGACGCCCGAGGAGGCCGCCACGGAGTGGCTGGTCGAGAAGGGGTTCGTCGGTGAATAACGGAACCACGTCCGGCAGCGCGTCGGGCCAGCTCAAGGTCCGCGTCCTGCAGACGGCACCCCGCCTCGGCGACGTCGAAGCCAACCTGCGGGAGCTCGCGGACTCGGTGGCGGAGGCCCCGGACCGGGACCTGGTCGTGGCCCCCGAACTCGCCACCCACGGCTACCACCTGGGCGAGGCGCCCGACGCCCTCCCCCTGCGCGCGGACGACCCGCGCCTCCTGGCCCTGGGCCAGGAGGGCCCCGCCGTCGTCACCGGGTTCGCCGAGGCTCACCGCCACCACACGTACAACAGCGCCGCCCTGCTCACCCGCGGCGACGCCCGGATCCAACGCAAGATGTTCCTGCCCACCTACCGCGCCTGGGAGGAGCGCAAGCACTTCCGTCCCGGGGAGGTCCTGCGCTGCTACGACTTGCCCAAGGCGCGGGTCTCCACGTTGATCTGCAACGACGCCTGGCAGCCCGTCCTCCCGTGGCTGGCTGCCCACCGCGGCGCCGAGGTCCTGTTGGTGCCCACCAACAGCGCGACCAGCGACGTCGGGCTCCCCACGTCGAAGGCCTGGGAGATCCTCCTCCTCCACGCCGCGGTGGCCCTGCAGTGCTACGTGGTCTTCGTGAACCGGAGCGGGGCGGAGGCCGGTCGCACCTTCTGGGGAGGATCGCGAGTCATCCACCCCAGCGGGGAGGTCATGGGCCAGCTGGGCAGCGAACCCGGCGAACTGGACTGCGTGCTGGACCTGGACGAGCTGCGGGCCCTGCGCCGCCAGTGGCCCCTCCTCCAGGAGACCCGGGCACACACCATCGCCCGGGAGGCCGCGCGTCTCGCCGAGGAAGGGCTGTAACCGTGTTCGACAGCCACGTCCACGCCGGACCGGACGTGCTCGACCGGATCGGTGACGACTCGGACATCGGAAGGGCCTACGGGCTCGCCGACTTCTCGGGGTTCGTGCTGAAGGCGCACTACGAGTCGACCGTCGGGCGCGCCCACGCCGTCGCCCGGCTCACCGGGAAGGACGTCTACGGCGGCATTGCCCTCAACCAGCACTGTGGCGGCGTCAACCCCAGCGCCGTCGCCGCGGCGCTGGGCGCCGGCGGCCGGGTGGTGTGGATGCCGACGGCGGACGCGCACACGCAGCACACGGCCGACCTCCCACGGCTTTGCAACCACGAGCCGCGGATCGGCACCCACACCTACGCGATCCCCCCGGTCGACCCGGAGGCCGCGGAGGCCGTGGAGACGGTCCTGGCGCTGGTCGCGGACCACGACGCCGTCCTCGCGACGGGACACCTGAGCGGCGACGAGTGCCGCTGGCTCAGTGAGCGGGCGCGGTCCTACGGCATCGAGCGCGTCCTCTTCACCCACCCGTCCTACACCGTCCCGGGGCTCGACCCGGCCGCGATCAGGACCCTGGTGGAGAACGGGGGCTTCGCAGAGATCACCACGTACCAGCTCCTCCACCAGCCCGGATGCACGCCGGCCCTGCTGGCTAGGGCCGCGGAGGCCGCCGGAGACCGGCTGGTCCTGTCTTCCGACGCGGGGCAACCGGATTCCCCCCTGCCCCCGGAGGCGCTGCTGCTGCTGATCGACACCCTCGCCGCAGAGGGACTCGACCGGGGCTGGCTGGAGGCCGCGGCGTCCACGACCCCCAGGGCGCTCTTCAGCCCCGCCTAACCGACGCCCGCCCCAAACCCGACTTTCCCTCCTTCCCAGAAAGGCCCTGCCCGTGAGCCCCCGGCACGATCCCGTGAGCGCGTTCATACGCGGCGCGAACCACCGTGGCGTCCCCGAGGACGTCCTGCACCAGGCCCGCCGCTGCCTGCTGGACCTGGTCGGCGTGGCTGCCGCGGGCACCAGGACGCCCCTGTCCCGGATCCTCCGGGACCATGCCCACGACCAGGGTGGCCAGGCCGCGGGACCCGCGCTGCTGCTGTTCGACGGCCGCCGAGTGGGGGCCGCGCATGCCGCCCTGGCCAATGCGGGCACCATCGACGCCATGGACGGCCATGACGGCCACCGGCTCACCAAGGGCCACGCGGGGGCCGCGGTGCTCCCCGCGGCGTTGTCCGTGCTCGACGGCAACCACACGGTCGGGGACCTCCTGTCGGCGCTGGTGGTGGGGTACGAGGTGGCCCTGCGTGCGGGCATCGTCCTCCACCGCACGGCGGCGGACTACCACAGCTCGGGGGCCTGGAACGCCATCGGGGCGGCGGCCGCGGCGGCCCGGGTCCTCGGACTCGGAGAGGCGGAGACCGGGCACGCCCTCGGAATCGCGGAGTACTCGGCGCCGCGCGGACCCATGATGCGCTCGATCCGCAACCCCACGATGGTCAAGGACAGCTCGGCGTGGGGCGCCCAGACCGGGGTGTCGGCCGCACTACTCGCCGCACGCGGCTTCACGGGCGCGCCCGCGGAGCTTGTGGGCCCCCACCCCGAATGGGACGACCTGGGCCGGACCTGGCGCATCTCGGAGCAGTACTTCAAGCCATACCCGGTGTGCCGGTGGGCCCAGCCCGCCGTCCAGGCCGGTCTGGCGCTGGTGGCCGAACACGGCCTTCCGGCCGGACGGATCCGCGGCATCGAGGTCACCACCTTCGACGCAGCGGCCAGTCTCGGCACGCGGAACCCGCAGACCACCGAGGAGGCCCAGTACAGCCTGCCCTTCGCCCTCGCGGCGGCGCTCGTCCACGGAGATCTCGGGCCGGAACAGGTCCTGGATCCCCAACGGGAGGCCGAAGCGCTCGCGCTCGCCGGCAGGGTCCGCGTGTCCGCCTCGCCCCGGATGACGCAGGAGTTCCCGGCGAGGCGTAGGGCGCAGGTCACCATCACCTGCGCCGCCGGCCGAACCTACTCCTCGGGACCGACCGAGGCCGACGGCGACCCCGAATCGCCGCTGGGGGACGACGACCTGCTGGCCAAGTTACGCATCAACACCGCCCATCTCGGCGCGGGACGGAGTGAGGCGATCGCCGCGGCCGTCCTGTCCGAGCCAAGCGGGACGCTCGGCCCACTGCTAGGCCTCCTCGCGGAGCCTCCCGGAAGCCCGGGCCCCGGGCCCGCCCATTCAACCCCCTGACCCCATGACACCCACCACAAGCCGAACCAACCGAAGGAACCATCATGATTGAGAAGCAGACCTCGTTCTTCAGTGAAGGCTGCCGCCTGCAGGCGACGATCTACTACCCCGAGAACCCGGCCACCGATGGCCCCCACCCGGCCCTGATCGTCAATTCGGGCTACCAGGGGTTCAACGAGTTCTACCCGAAGATGTTCGCCCAGAACCTGACGGAGCGAGGGTACGTCTGCCTCGGCTTCGACTACCGCGGCATGGCCGACAGCGAGGGCGAGAAGGGCACGGTCCTGATCGAGCAGCAGGTCGAGGACATCCGCAACGCGGTGACGTTCATGCAGGCGCAGGACGATGTCGACAACTCCCGCATCGGCCTGATCGGCTGGGGCATGGGCGCCGCCAACGTCGTCCTGGCTGCCGAAAAGGGGCACAACGTGGCCGGCGTCGCGGCCCTGAACGGCTTCTACGACGGCGAGCGCTGGCTGAAGTCGATCCACACGTACGACGAGTGGACCCGCATCCTGGACGAGGTCGCCGAGGACCGGACGCGGCGCGTTCTCGAGGGTGAGTCCCGCCTGGCCGACACGTTCGAGCACTACCCGCTGGACCCGGCCACCAAGGACTACGTGGGCAAGGAGCTGGAGCAGGTCTACGGCTTCGGGCACCCCACCCGCCTGCAGTTCACCGAGTCCATCATCGACCTGAAGGTGGAGCGCGCGGCCCGCCACCTCGGCGGGATCCCCCTGTTCATTGGCCACGGCTCGCGCAACACGCTGCACCCCTACGAGGAGGCGGCCAGCCTCTTCGAGGCGGCGTCCTCGCCGAAGACCCTCTACACGATCGACGGACGCCACAACGACTTCATGTACGGCGAACACCCGGAGTTCCACCTCCTGTGCGACCGCGTGGAGGACTTCTTCACCGAGGCGTTCCGGGTCAGCGCCGCGCCCGCGCGGCTCGTGTCCGCGTAGTCGCCCCGCCGCCCCTCGGCCCCCGCCGGGGCCGAGGGGCCCACCCGGAACCAACACTGCAGAGAACGGACCCATGACCGCCATCCGAGACGACCTCACCACCCGTGCCGCCTACGTCTCCGACGCCTCGATCTACCGCCGACTGCCCGCCGCGGTCGCCGAGCCGTCCAGCGTCGAGGAACTCAGGGACCTGCTCGCCCTGGCCCGCGAGCGCGGGTGGCCCGTGGTCGGCAGGGGAGGCGGGACTTCCGTGGCCGGAAACGCGATGGGAGATGGCCTGGTCATCGACACGTCGCGCCACTTCAACCGGATCCTGTCCATCGACGCCGAGAAGATGACCGCCACCATTGAGCCCGGAGTCGTCTGCGACCAGCTGCGTGAGGCAGCCTCGGAGTACGGGCTGACGTATGGCCCCGACCCCTCCACGCATTCACGCTGCACGGTCGGTGGCATGGTGGCCAACAACGCCTGCGGTTCGCACTCGATCGCGTGGGGGACGTCGGCGGACAATCTGGAGTCGCTCACGGTCATGCTCGCGGACGGCCGCGAGGTCGAACTGCGCAGGGGCGGGACGTCGGAGCCGGCCATCGACCGGGCCCTGCAGGCCATCCGCGACCGCCACCTCGCAATGCTCCGGACCGAGTTGGGACAGTTCCCGCGCCAGGTGTCCGGGTACGGGTTGCACTACCTCCTCGAGGAGAACGGTTTCGACACGGCCAAGGCCTTCGCCGGGTCCGAGGGCACGTGCGGCATCATCACACGACTCACCGTGCGGTTGGTGCGCAAACCCGCGCACACCGCCTTGGCTGTGCTCGGCTTCGAGGACGCCATCGCCGCAGCGACGGCAGCGCCCCACTTGCGTGTCCCCGGGGTCTACACGATCGAGGGCATGGGGGCAGACCTGATCGAGGCCCTGCAGACCCGGCCCGGACGGGAGCGTGCGGGATCCGAACTACCGGCCGGCGGCGGCTGGCTCTACTGCGAGGTGGGAGCCGACACCCTGGAGGAGGCCCAGGCGAGCGCCGGCCGCTTGCGGGGGCTCGTCGGTCGGGCCGTCGTCGACTCGATCGTCGTTCCCGAGGGACCGCTTGCGAAGGCCCTGTGGGCGATCCGCGAGGCGGGGGCCGGCATCGTGACGCGCCTGCCGGACGGCGGCGAGGCATGGCCGGGGTGGGAGGACTCCGCCGTTCCGCCCGCACGGCTCGGCGAGTACCTCCGCGACCTCTATCGACTGCTTCACGAACTGGGCCTGACCGGCATCCCCTTCGGGCACTTCGGCGAGGGATGTGTGCACATCCGCATTTCCTTCGACCTGGCCTCGGATGCCGGCGTGGCCGGCTACCGGACGTTCATCGAGCGGGCCGCCGAGCTCGTGCGCGCCTACGGGGGATCCGTCTCCGGCGAGCACGGCGACGGGCGGGCCCGTTCCGAGATGCTGCCCGCCATCTACTCGGCGGAGGCCATCGCCGCCTTCGGTGAATTCAAGCGGGTCTTCGACCCGGACCGCGTGTTCAATCCGGGCGTGCTTGTCGACCCGGAGCCCATCGACCAGGGCATCCGTCCGGGCCCGGGCGCACGGACTTTCGACCTCCGTCCTGTCCACGCGCTGAGCCGGGACGGCGGCTCCTTCGCGGGCGCCGTCAACCGGTGCGTCGGCGTCGGTGCGTGCCGTTCAGACGTCGGGGCCATGTGCCCCTCCTTCCAGGCGACCGGGGACGAGGTGCACTCCACGCGGGGCCGCGCGCGGGCGCTGGCGGAGATGCTCCGCGGCGAGACCATCACCGACGGATGGAAGTCGAAGGAGACCCTCGAGGCCCTCGACCTGTGCCTCTCGTGCAAGGCGTGCGCCACCGAGTGCCCCGTCAACGTCGACATGGCCACCTACAAGGCCGAGTTCCTCCACCACCACTTCGGCCAGGGCCTCCGCTCGTTCATCGGCCGGAACAGGCGGCCCATGGCACAGTTCACGATGGGGTGGATGCCGCTTCTGATGCGGCTCGTCGAAAGGGTCCCGTTCGGCTTCCGGCTCATCAACCTTCTCGAGTCTTTCCGGCCCGTGGAGGAACTGACGAAGCGGCTGGGCGGAATCGAGACGCGGCGCCGCATGATCTCCTTCAGCGACAAACCGCTGACGCGTTGGTTCCGGGATCGGAACGGCAGGCGCCCGGGGGATGACGCCGACGGCCGCGAGACCGTGGTCCTCTGGCCCGATACCTTCACCAACTTCTCTGCCGACGCCCCCGGCAGGGCGGCCGTCGAGGTCCTCGAGGCGATGGGCTACCGGGTCCTGCTTCCCATGGACAACGTCTGCTGCGGGCTCACGTGGCACTCCACCGGCCAGTTGGACATGACCAGGAAGGTCCTGCGCGACACCCTGGACGTCATGGAGCCGCTCCTGGAGGCCGGTTACCCCATCATCGGGCTGGAACCCTCGTGCACGGTCATGTTGCAGGACGAGATCACGGAGCTGTTGCCGGACGACGCGAGGGCGGCCACGGTCGCCCAACTGACGACCACCCTGGGGGCCTTCACCGCCCGCCACGCGGAGGACGGCAAGCCTTGGCCCTTCGGGACCCTCTCCACCTCCGCCGGTCCCGCGGCCGCCGTCTGCCAGGTCCACTGCCACCAGCAGTCCACCCACGGGTACGGCGACGAACTCGGGGTTCTGGCCAGGCTGGGGGTCGACCCCGCCGTCGTGGGCGGGGGGTGCTGCGGCCTGGCCGGCAACTGGGGCTTCGAGCCGGGCCACTACGAGGTGTCGCAGACGCTGGGCGAGCGCAACCTGTTCCCCGCCATCCGCGAGGCCGGCGAGGGGGCAATCGTCCTCGCCGACGGTTTTTCCTGCCGCACCCAGATTGCGCAGGGGACCGGGGCCGAGGGCGTGCACCTGGCAGAGGTCCTCGCCGCGGCCCTGCCGCCGCGTCCCGGAGCCGACTGCCCGGCCGCGTCGACGCCCGCGCGACGAGGATGAACCCGCGGCGGCCTTGGCCGCGTCACTGCAGCGTCGCGTCGTCCCCGATCGCCTCTTCGGGGGACCGCCCCGGGTCCGGGAGCTCGGACAACAGCTGCCGCACATTGTCGCGGTAGCGGTCGTCTGCGACCTCGAGGAGGTCCTCGAGCAGCAGCCGCAGCCGCTGCGGCACCTGCAGGGTGTCCTTGCCGAAATGCGCGATCTCCAGGACGGCGAGCTCCAGCAGCCCGGCGATGGGCTGGGGATGGTGCACCACGCGCACGAGGCCGTCGTCGTCGGTGATGTACGGGCTCGGGGAGGCGCGCTGGACCAGCACGCGCAGCAGGCGGTGCAGTTCGTTGAGGCACTGCACCGCCGTCGTCGGGTCGTTGATGCCGGGGGAGAGCGCCCGGTCGGCAATGTCCACGAGCTGCCGGACCCCGAACCCCACGTCCTGCCGGGACTCCCGCTCGGGGCCGAGGCCGACGAGCCGGTAGACCTCCTGGCGGGCGCCGTCGTCGAGGTCCCGCGTGCCCCAGACCCGCAGCATGCCCTGGCCCTCGGTGAGGAACTGGCCGACGGGGCGGTCGACGGTGACCACCACGTCCCGCTGCCGGGCCCACCGGACCAGTCCGGCGTAGTCGACGTGCGTGACCACCCCGTGCCGCGGCGACGCGAGCCCGACATGGCCGGTCCCCGGGGCCGGCGACCAGGTCGGTCCCAAGGCCGGGATGCCCGACCCGGCGGGTTCCGGGTACATCCTGTCGGCCACGCCGAGGGTGCGTTCCCCGATGCGGGAGACGACGTGGGAGACCTGGATGGCTGTCGTGATGTGGTGGATGAACGCCAGGAAGAAGCCGACCGACCCCAGTACCAGCGCGAACGCCAGGGTCACCGAGACGTGCGGCACGAACTGCTCTGTCTCGTTGGCCCCGCGCACATGCCGCGTCACCGTCAGGGCGAAGACGAAGGTCGCCACGAAGATCCCCAGGGTCCCCTGCACCACACGGCTCTGCAGGAAGCCGCCGAGAAGGCGCGGCGTGAACTGGCTCGAGGCGAGCTGCAGCACCACGATGGTGATGGAGAAGACGAGGCCCGTCACCGAGATCATCGCCGAGGCCACGGTGCTCAGCACCTGGCGCGCGCCGTCCGGGCCACCCTGGAAGACGTACCGCAGCCGCGCGCCGCCCCACTGCTCCTCGGCCAGCGGCAACCCGAGGCCCAGCCCCACGGCGGCCACGACACAGGCCGCGGGGATGGCCCAGAACGGTTTCCAGAGCCGATGCCACCACGTCTCGACAGGAACCTGCGGGACCGCGCCCCGGGCCCGGTGTCCTGGGGCCGAGGCGGAGCGGGGCGCGTCGGCGGCCCGCTGCTTGTCCGGCGCATCATCCATGGGCCCATCCTGCCAGCATGCCCGGGGGGTTCCGGAGGGTTCCGGAACCCCCGGGACTCGCGGTGTGCCGGGGCGGCGTCTCCATGTAAGTGTCGGTGGCCAGACCCGCCCAACCCCGGGGCTGCGCGGGCCTGGCCGCCGGCCCCTAGCCCAGCGAGGCGAGCAGCTCGGCGCAGGCCTGCTCGCAGCGGCGGCACGCCTCGGCGCACACCTTGCAGTGCTCGTGCATCTCCGCGTGCTGCCCACACTCCTCCGCGCAGGCCCGGCAGGCCTGGCGGCAGGCCTCCAGCATCGCGCGGGTGACGGCGGCGTTGTTGCCCGTCTGGCGGGAGAGGACGTTGCCGGTCGTGGTGCAGATGTCCGAGCAGTCGGCGTTCAGCCGGATGCACTGGGCCAGTTCGGCCACCTTGTCCTCGGCGAGGCAGGCGTCGGCGCAGGCCGTGCACGTCTGGGCGCACTGGAAGCAGGCCTCGATGCATTCGGCCAGCTTCTGCCGGTCGATGTCGCCGAGGTTCTTCGGGTAGGTATCCAGCATGGAGCTCACGTGGTGTGTCATGGCGTTTCCTTCGGTTGGCGGTCGGAGTGCCACGGGAGTCCGGTGCGCCGCCCTGCGGTTCGGCTCGTTCCGGACCCACGCCCTTCGACCGTAGGCCGGTCCCGGGCCGGCTTGAAGGGGAGCGGGAGACGCAGGCCGGTGGAGGGCGGACACCCGTCGAGGGGCCGGCCATCGGCGCGGCAGCGCCTCACCCCAGGTGCTCCTCCATGGCGGCCGCCACCTCCCGGGGCGAGTCCTCGGTCGGGATGTGCTTGCCCGGGACCTCGACGAGGTCGCTGTTCGGGATTTCCTCCACGTAGCGCCGCGCGAATGCGACCTTCTGGAAGTCGTCGTCGACGCCCCACACGAGGCGCGTCGGGACGGCGGCGTCCTTCAGGCCGGCCACCAGATCCAGCGTGTACCCGGCGTCGGCGGCCGCGGCCATGGCCATCCAGGAGCGGGCACGGGCCGGTTCCCGCCAGGGCGAGACGTAGTCCGCGATCTCTTCCTCGGACAGCGTCCGGCCGACGGCGAGCGGCATGGTCTTCGTCCGCGCCCGCAACAGGTTCCCGGGGCTGGTCGCCTCCCGCACCGCGGGGTCGCGGAAGCGCTCGACGGCGGGCACCGGCCACGAGTCGAACATGACGGCGTTGACCAGGACCATCCGGTCCACGCGTCCACTGCGCGCGGCAAGGTGTTGGGCGATGCCGCCACCGATGTCGTGCCCCGCCACCGCGAAGTCCCCGATCCCGAGCGCGTCGGCGGCGCCCAACACCGTGTCGGCCAGGGCCGGCACGGTGGCGTCCTCGGGCCGGAGTTCGCCGGCGCTCCGTCCAAACCCGGGCAGGTCGAGTGCGATACAGCGGCGGTGCCGCCCCAGTGCCGGGAGGACGGGCTGCCAGACCCGGCTCCAGAACGTGCCGTGCAGCAGGATCAGCGGCGGTGCGTCGTCGTCGCCGGCTGCGAGGTAGGACAGGCGGCTCCCGTCGAGATCGAGGTCGTGGCGGCGGACGGTGGAGTCAGAGGTGGTCACGCGCCCACGCTAGGGCCGCCCTGCCGCCGCGCCAAGGAGTTCGGGGTCGCGGTTTCCTCCCGAGAGGCAGTGGCCGCTCGCGGTTCTTTTCCGGGGCCGTCTCCTTTCGGGCGGGCAGCTGAAGGGGGTGAGGAGCAAGGCGCAGCGGGCCCCTTGACCCTCGGCCGGGACGCGCCCATGGTCGAGGTGAAGGGGTGAGTGGCATGGCTGACGATCCGAGGGGACCGAACGGGCGCCCCGGCCGGCGTTGGGGATGGGACCGCGACCGCGAGGGGCCGCCGCCGGGCAAGTGGCTGTTCCTCGGCGGTCTCATGGTCGCCGTCCTGTTCGCCGTCTTCTTCCTGCCGCTCGGCCGCTTCGACGGCCCGGTCGCCTTCATCCTGTGGTCCGGCGTGGCCGTGAGCCTGTCGGCCGCCCTGTACGGGCTGTACCGGTGGATCCGCGGTCCTGGTGCCTTGGACAGGCCCCACGGGCCGGGCGCCCGGGACTGAGGCGGAAGCCGCGCTCACGCAGTGTTCTCGATGGACCGAACGCGCGCGGGTGCGGTTCGTGGCTACGGCAGCGGGTCCGGCCGCCCCATTTCCGTGTGCTCCCACCGGACGCGCAGCCGCGCGTCCCCGCTGCGCCGCACGGCGTCCGTGGTCACCCGGTCCAGTTCGGCGCGCCATTCCTCGACGACGAGCAGCGCCGAGGAACGCAACAGGGGCTGCCGGTACAGGCACAGGGCCCGTTCGGCGTCGAAGGACTCGAGGGCGACCTGAAGTTGGCCGACGTCGCTGGCTACGCGCGCCGGCTCGGCGAACCGGTACGGCCGGGTGGCCACGACCGGCCCCAACCGGCGTCGCAGCCGGTGCATCTCCGTGCGGATGGTGCCCGGCGTGCCGTCGTCCCCGTACACGGCGTACGCCAGCTCCTCGGCGCTCCAGCCGCGCTCGCGCAGGCACAGCAGCGCCAGGATCTCCGCGGTGCGCAGCGTCAGCTCGAACCATGCGCCGCCGTCGACCCGCGCCATCGCCGGTTCGGCCAGCAGCCGCAGCTCGAGCCGCGGCCCCGCCGTGGTCGACGGCGCCGCGCCGGGACCGCCCAGCAGCGCCTCCAGCACCCGGGCCGCGGAGCGCACCAGGTGCCGCGTGTCCGCGGTCGCGCTCTCGCGCGGGCCGGACAGGTCCAGGACGCCGAGCACCTCGCCCGTCGCGGGATCGCGCACCGGCGCGGACGTGCAGTCCCAGTCGCCGTGCGACAGCGCGAAGTGCTCGGGACCGCGCAGCTCCTCGGGGCGCCCGCTCAGCAGGGCCTGACCGATCGCGTTCGTTCCCACGCCGTCCTCGTCCCACCCGGCCCCTTCGACGAATCCCAGCCGGTCCGCGCGGCGCAGTGCGGCCTTCCCGCCGCGGCGCCACAACACGGTCCCGTCGGGGCCGGCGATGACGGCGAGCCGGTCTTCGGACGGGCCGGCGGATAGCCCCAGGACGTCGGCCGCGACGTCGACGTGCCGCGCGAGCGGGGAGTCCCCGCGTCGGGCGCCGACGTCGTCGTCCGCCAGCACGCGGCGCGGCCCGCCCAGGTCCCGCGACAGCCCGAGGGCGGAGCAGCGCTCCCAGGCCGCGTCGATCCCGCCGCGCCCCCCGGGCGCGGAAGCGGGCGACGGCGGCGGCGGCTGGGCTGGCTGGGCGTGCAACGTCCGTGTAACCCCCTGGCGAGGACAGTGAGCGGTGTCACACCAGCTTAGCCCCCGCGGGAGTCGGGGCAACGGGACGGGAGGAACCATGACGGACACAGCCACCGGCGCGGACACGGGCACGGACACGAACGCGGAGGCCCACGAGGTCCGCGCGTGGATCGGGCAGCTCGACGCGGCCCTGCGCGCGCAGGACGCGCGGGCGGCCGCTGACCTCTTCGAGGAGGAGGGGTTCTGGCGCGACTTCCTGGCGTTCACATGGAACCTCAAGACCCTCGAGGGGCGCGAGCGAATCCGGCACATGCTCGAGGCGACGCTGGGCCACGCCCGCCCCACCGGGTGGGAGGTTGAGGGGGAGCCGACGACGGTGGACGGAGTCACCGAGGCGTGGCTGCGCTTCGAGACCGGCCAGGGCCGCGGGTGGGCGCTGCTCCGCCTCCGGCGCGGCAAGGCGTGGATCCTCTTGACGACGCTGCAGGAGCTCAAGGGGTTCGAGGAGCGCAAGGGGGCCGCGCGCGACCGCGGCGTCGTCCACGAGATCCAGCGCGGCCGCACGACGTGGCTGGAGCGCCGGCGGCAGCGCGAGGAGGCGCTCGGCGACACCGAGCAGCCGTACTGCCTCGTCGTCGGCGGCGGCCAGGGTGGCATCGGTCTGGCGGCCCGGCTGGGGAGGCTGGGCATCCCGACGGTCGTCGTCGATAAGAACGACGCCCCCGGCGACGCCTGGCGCAACCGCTACAAGTCCCTCCACCTGCACGACCCCGTCTGGTACGACCACATGCCGTACCTCCCGTTCCCCGACGACTGGCCGGTTTTCCCCGCAAAGGACAAGATCGCCGACTGGCTCAAGCACTACGCGGACATCATGGAGCTGAACTACTGGTCCCGGACCGAGTGCACTTCGGCACAGTGGGACGAGGCGTCCGGGACCTGGACCGTCGTGCTGGACCGGGACGGGCGCAAGACGGTCCTCCATCCGACGCAGTTGGTCTTCGCCCTCGGCGTCTCCGGCTACCCGAACATCCCCTCCTTCCCCGGCGCGGAAACCTTCCGCGGGCGGCAGCACCACTCCTCGGCCCACGCCGGAGGGGACAACTGGGAGGGCAAGCGCGCCGTCGTCATCGGGTCCAACAACTCCGCCCACGACATCTGCGCCGACCTGTGGGAGCACGGCGCCGAGGTCACGATGGTCCAGCGCTCCTCCACCCACATCTCCCGCAGCGAATCCCTCATGGACCTGGCGCTCGGCCCGCTGTACTCGGAGGAGGCGCTCTCCGCGGGGGTGACGACCGAGAAGGCGGACATGCTCTTCGCGTCGTGGCCGTACCGCGTCCTGCCGGACGTGCAGCGGCCCGTCTACGACGAAATGGCCCGGCGGGACAAGGGCTTCTACCAGGACCTCGAGGCCGCCGGGTTCCAGCTCGACTTCGGTGAGGACGGCTCCGGCCTGTTCCTGAAGTACCTGCGGCGGGGCTCCGGCTACTACATCGACGTGGGCGCCTCCCAGCTGGTCATCGACGGACGGGTCCGGCTCGCCGCCGGGCAGGTCGAGCGGCTCACGGAGGACGCCGTCGTGCTGGCCGACGGGACCGAGCTGCCCGCCGATCTCGTGGTTTACGCGACCGGGTACGGGTCGATGAACGAGTGGCTCGCCGACCTGATCTCCCCCGAGGTCGCCGAACGCGTCGGCAAGTGCTGGGGCTACGGCTCCGACACCACGCGCGACCCCGGGCCCTGGGAGGGGGAGCTGCGCAACATGTGGAAGCCGACCAACGTCGCGAACCTCTGGATCCACGGCGGCAACCTCCACCAGAGCCGGCACTACTCCAAGTACCTGGCGCTGCAACTCAAGGCGCGCATGGAGGGGCTGCCGACACCCGTGTTCGAGCTGGAGGCGTCGCACCACCCGCACTGACCGGGTGGTCGACCCCGCGGGACGCCCGGGACACATTCGGCCGCCGCCACCGAGCTCACTCCGGCGTGTCCCGGGCAACACGCCGGGGGCGACGACGGATCGGGGATCGCGTGGCGGGGCATGTGTCCCGGGCGTCCCCGCAGCCGGCCGAGCCCGCGCCGCGCCAACCGTAGAATCGGGGGAGGGCCCGGCCATTGCCGGTCCACGAGCCAGGCCGGACGAGCCTTGGCCCGGCTTGCCACGGGAGGAGGACACGCCATGCGAACCCCGCTCGGCCTGTGGCTCCCGACCGCACGCCCGGTCGCTACGAGCCTGGGTCTGCTCGCGCTGCTGTTCGGCCTCCTCGGGATGCACACGCTCGGCCTCGGCCACGCGGCCCACGCCCCCGGCGGCACGGCGACCGCGACGCACGCCAGTGCTGCCCCGGCGCATGCGGGCCACGGCCACGCCGTCGCCCGGGCAGTGGCCGGCGACGACGGCGGTGCCGGATTCGCCGCGGGCTGCGGAGAGCTGTGCGGCGCCCAGACGCTCGCGGGCCTGTGCCTGCTCGTGCTCGCCTCCATTCCGCTGCTGTTCCGGCTGTTCCGCGGGGCCCTCCGCCCCGTCCCCGGGCGCGGACTGCCGGCGCCGCCGGCTTGGCGGCCACCCCGGCGGCACTACGTGCCGCCGGCTCCTTCCCTGGTCCAACTTTCGATTAGCCGCACGTAGGGCGTCCCACCGGTCCGGCCCAGCGCGGCCGGCGCCGGCCCGCGGCGCGCCCCGCCAGACGCCAGTCCGGCTCCACGGGCGTGCCTCCGACGCGACCACGATCGAAGGAGACCACGACATGAAGCACACCTACGACTTCCCGAAACCCGTCCTCACCGCCCTGACGCTGGCGGCCGGCCTGGCGCTCGCCGGCTGCGCCGGGCAGGAACCGGCGGCCGAGGGCCCGGCCGAATCCAGCAGCGCCGCAACCCACGACGGCCACGGCGGCTCCGGGTCGGCCACTTCCCCGGCCAACTCCGAACCGACGTCCTCCGCGGAGGCGACCGGCGGGATCAGCGCCGAGCACAACGACGCGGACACGACGTTCGCGCAGATGATGATTCCCCACCACGAGCAGGCCGTCGCGATGGGCGAGACCATGCAGGCCAAGGACGGGCTGGACCCGGAGGTGGCGCGGATGGCCCGGCAGATCAAGGAGGCGCAGGCCCCCGAGATCGAGCGCATGACCGCCATGCTGGAGGCCTGGGGCGAGCCCGTCGAGGCAGGGCACGACGGCCACGCCATGGAGGGGATGCTCAGCGAGGACCGGATGGCCGAGCTCGAGTCCGCCCAGGGGGAGGAGGCGGCCACCCTGTTCCTGGAGGGCATGATCGCGCACCACGAGGGGGCCGTCGCCATGGCCGAGGAGGAGCTGGCCAACGGCACCAACCCGCAGGCGCTCGAGCTGGCGCAGGCGATCGTCGACGCCCAGGAGGCCGAGATCCAGCAGATGCAGGCGATGCTCCATGGGTAGCCGCCGGACCGCCGCGGCCAGGGCGGCCACGCGGCGCGCCGCACTGGCCCTCGCCGGCGCCGCCGCCGTCGTCCTCGCCGGGTGCGGGGCGCCCCAGGGCGGGCCGGAGCCGCAACCCGAGGGTGCGACGGCGTCGTCGTCCCCGTCGGCGCAGGAGGGGGCCGCCGCCCCCGCCATCCCGTCCGCCCACGTCCACGGGCTCCACGTCGACGCCGAAGGCCGCGTCCTCGTCGCCACGCACGAGGGGCTATTCGATGCCGCGGCCGCGGGGGCGGAGCGCATCGGGCCGCACATCGACCTGATGGGGTTCGCGGCCGACGGCGAGACGCTCTACGCCTCCGGCCACCCGGACCCGGCCACCGGGATCCCGGAGCCGGCCGGGCTGCTGCGCTCGGACGACGGCGGCTCCACCTGGCAACAGCTCTCCCGGCAGGGCGAGTCCGACTTCCACGCCCTGACGACCACCCGCGCCGGGATCGTCGCTTTCGACGGCACGCTCCGCACGACCGCCGACGGCCAGTCGTGGACCGCCGTCGACACCCCGCTGCGCCCCTACGCGCTCGCCGGCCACCCGGACGGCGACGTCGTGCTCGGCACCACGGAGCAGGGCGTCTGGCGCTCGGCCGACGGCGGGGTCACCTGGACGGAACCGGAGGGCGGTCCGGTGCTGCAGAACATCGCGTTCGCAGACGCGCGGACCGCCGCCGGGGTGACGCCGTCGGGGGAGGTCCAGGTGACCACGGACGCGGGCCGCAGTTGGGAGGCCGCCGGCCAGGCCGGTGGGCCGCCCGCGGCGATCGCGGCGCGCCCCGGGGCCGGGGGAGGGCCCGAGGTCTGGGTCGTCACGGGAGACCAGGTGCGGCACTCGGACGACGGCGGGAAGACGTTCGCCGCGCTGGAGGCCAGCGCGGGCTGAGCCGGGCCGGGGCGCGGGCTGCCGGCACCCCCGGCTTGACCCGAGCCACCGGCCACCCGACAGACCCCGCCCCCCGACAGCCCCCGCCCCCCGGGCCCGGAGCGGCGCGGGGACGGCTGGGACACATTCGCGCGCGGCCACTGCCGTGGACCCGGCGTGTCGCGCGGAACACGCCGGGTCGGACGCGGGGTCTGGGCCGTCGCGGAGGCAGATGTGTCCCGGGCGTCCCCGGTGCTGTGCCCGGGAGCGGGGAAGGGGCCCCGAGGCGCCTTTTCACATTTGAGACCCCGATGATTCTCATGTGTGATACGCTGTCGGCGGTGGTCCGAAGAGACCCGCGTCACCATCAGGTCAGGAGTTTGCCGTGCCCAGCAACGCCCCCTCATCCCAGGCCGCGCCCCTCTCCGCGTCCTCGCTGCCGGACCTTCAGGCGGCCCGGCCGACGTACGACCGCGCTGAAGTCAGCGCGGGGATCGTGCACTTCGGCGTCGGTGGATTCCACCGCGCCCACCAGGCCGTGTACCTGGACGCGCTGATGAACCGCGGGCTGGCGCTCGACTGGGGCATCTGCGGCATGGGCGTGCTGCCGGGGGACACCCGGATGCGCGACGCGCTCGCCGCCCAGGACCACCTGTACACCGTGGTGGTCAAGCACCCCGACGGGTCCACGGAGCCGCGGGTGGTCGGCTCGATCGTCGACTTCGTGCATGCGCCCGACGACCCGGAGGCCGCCGTCGAGCGCCTCGCCGACCCCGCGACGCGCATCGTCTCGCTGACGATCACCGAGGGCGGCTACAACTTCAAGCAGTCCACGGGCGAGTTCGACGCGGACCAGCCCGACGTCGCCCACGACCTGGCGGCGGCGCGCGACGGCGGCGGCGGTCCGCGCTCCGTCTTCGGCCTCGTCGTCGAGGCCCTGCACCGGCGCCGCGAGCGCGGGACCGGGCCCTTCACGGTCATGTCCTGCGACAACATCCAGGGCAACGGCGACGTCGCCCGCCGCCAGTTCACCGCCTACGCCGAGCTGCGCGACCCGGACCTGGCCGCCTGGATCCGCGACGAGGTGCCGTTCCCCAACAGCATGGTCGACCGGATCACGCCCGTCACCTCGGACGAGGACCGCGAGCGCCTCGCGCAGGACCACGGGATCGCCGACGCGTGGCCGGTGGTCTGCGAGCCCTACATCCAGTGGGTCCTCGAGGACCGGTTCGCCGCCGGCCGGCCGCCCTACGAGGAGGCCGGCGTCCAGCTCGTCGACGACGTCGAGCCCTACGAGCTGATGAAGCTGCGCCTCCTCAACGCCAGCCACCAGGCCCTCTGCTACCCGGGCTACCTGGCCGGCTACCGGTACGCCCACGAGGTCTGCACCGACCCGCTCTTCGTCGCCTACCTGCGCGCCTACATGGACCGCGAGGGCACCCCGACCCTGCGCCCCGTGCCCGGCGTCGACCTGCCCGCCTACAAGGACCGGCTGATCGAGCGCTTCGCCAACCCGGCCGTCCGGGACACGCTCGCCCGCCTCTGCGCCGAGTCCTCGGACCGGATCCCCCAGTGGCTGGTCCCCGCCATCCGCGAGAACCTCGACGCCGGCCGCCCCGTCGACGTCTCCGCCGCCATCGTCGCCTCCTGGGCCCGCTACGCCGAGGGGACGGACGAGCAGGGCGCGCCGATCGAGGTCGTCGACCAGCGGCGGGCCCGGGTCATGGACGCCGCCGCCCGGCAGCAGGGCGACGACCCGCTGGCGTTCGTGCGCGACCGCGAGCTCTTCGGCGACCTCGCCGACCGGCCGGAATTCACGGGGCCCTACCTGCGCGCCCTCGAGTCGTTCCAGCGTCACGGCGCGCGGGCCACGCTCGAGTCCCTCGTCGGCCCCTCCGCCTGACCCGCCGGCCCGGCTCCGCCTGACCCGCGGGCCCGGCTACCCCGCGGACCGCTCCAGGAGCGCCGCGCGCAGCTCCGCGTAGCGGGCCCGGTAGGCCGCGGCGCCGCCGTCGGACGCCGGGGCCAGCTCCGTCTCCACGAGCACGCCCCACGCCGGCAGCGCGCCGGTGGCGGCCCACGCCGCCTGCCGCGCGGCCCCGAGGGCCACGTACTCCTGCGGGTGCGGCACGGACACGGGCAGGCCCATGGTGTCCGCGAGCGCCTGGCGCAGCGCCGCGGAGCGCGTGCCGCCGCCGATGAGCAGCACGCGGCGGGTCTCCGTGCCGATCCCGCGCAACACGTCCAGGCAGTCCGCGAGCGAGTTCGCGACCGAGAGCACGGCCGCGCGGGCCACGTTCTCCGGCGTCCACGACGCCCGGGTCAGCCCGTGCAGCTGCCCGGTCGCGTCGGGCAGGTTCGGGGTCCGCTCGCCGTCGAAGTACGGCAGCATCGTCAGGCCGCCGGCGTCGCCCGGCCCGGCCTGGGCCAGCTCCGTGAACCGTGGCAGGTCCACGCCGAGCAGCCCCGCCGTGGACGCCATGACGCGCGCCGCGTTGATCGTGCACAGCAGGGGCAGGTGCCCGCCGGTGGCGTCGGCGAAGCCCGCCGTCAGGCCGGAGGGGTCCACCACGGGCTCGTTGGAGCGGGCGAACACGGTGCCGGAGGTGCCGACGGAGACCGCGACGTCCCCGGGCTCGAGCTCGAGTCCGAGGGCGGCGCCGGCGTTGTCCCCGGCGCCCGCGGAGACGGGCACCGGCCGCGCGGCGGACCCGCCCCACTCGGGCAGCAGGTGGCCGGCCGCCTCGCCGGGCCCGAGCACGGGCGGGAGCTCCGGCGAGGCGCCGAAGAACCGCTCGAGCAGGTCCGTGCGGTACTCGCCGGTGGCGGCGCTGAAGTACCCGGTCCCCGACGCGTCGGAACGGTCCGTGGCGAACGCGCCGGTCAGCTGCAGGACGAGCCAGTCGTGCGGCAGCATCACGCGGTACACGCGCGCGGCGGCCTCGGGGCGGGTCTCCCGCAGCCACGCCAGCTTGGTCAGCGTGATCGACGGGACGGGCAGGACGTTCACGGCGTCCATCCACGCGGCCACGCCCAGCTCGTCGACCATGCGGCGGGCCTGGCCGGCGCTGCGCGTGTCGTTCCAGAGCAGCGCCTCGACCACGGGCGCCCCGTCGCGGTCGACGGCGACGAGCCCGTGCTGCTGCGCGGAGACGCCCACGCCGACGACGTCGTCGCGCGCCGGCACGCCGGCGGCCTCCCACGCCGCGCGCAGGGCGCTCAGCCACACGGCGGGGTCGACGGCGGTGCCGTCCGGGTGCGGGGCGGAGCCGGAGGCGACGACGGCGCCGGTGGCCGCGTCGACGACGAGGACCTTGCAGGACTGGGTCGAGGAGTCGATGCCGACGACGACGCTCATCGCGCCACCTCCCCGTCGGCCCCCGCGTCCAGGCCGAGCAGCGCGGCGAGCTCGGTGTGCAGCGAGCCGTCGCACACCAGCGTGTCCACCACGCCGCGGCGGGCGGCCGCCTGGACGGCCACGGCCCGCTCGGCCCCGTAGGCCACGCCGATCGTGTGGCGGGCCCGCTGGATCTGGCCCATGGTCGCGGAGACGACCATGCCGTCGACCGGCGAGGCCACGTCGCGGCCCTCGGCGTCGAGCAGGCGGCCGCTGATCTCGGCGACCGCGCCGGCTTCGGTCGCGGCGCGGCGCGCGGCGTCGGGCACCCGGGACCAGACCGTGGACGTGCCCTCCATCCAGCGGCCGATCGCGATGGCCGCGACGTCGAGGTCGTCCGCCCGGTCGAGCGTGCGGCGGATCTCGGGGCTCGAGCGCAGGGCGGCCGCGTCGTCGACCACCAGCGGCGCCCACAGCGGCCAGGCGGCCCGCGACTCGAGGGCGGCCAGCAGGCGCGGGCCGGCGACGTCGTCGTCGTCCGAGATCGCCCCGGCGAGCTGCACGAACGAGCACGTCGGCATGGGCGGCAGGTGGCCCACCGCGCGCTGGAGCGTGCGCGACCACGCGACGCCGACCGTGCTGCCCGACGGCACCGCGCGGAAGAGGACGTCGGCGACGGCCCGCGCGAGGTCGTCGCGCGAGGTCCCGGCCCGGCCCGCCCCGACCGTCACGACGCTGCGGATGCCCAGCGCCTCGGCGAGGGCGACGTCGGAGTCGTCGTCGGGCACGTGGATGGTGATCCGGACGATCCCGCGGTCCTGGGCCTCCTGGAGCATGTTCGCCACCTGGAAGCGGGACAGGCCGCGCTCCTCGGCGATCTGGACCTTGGACTTGCCGTCGAGGAAGTGGTCGCGACCGACCGCGGCGAGCATCAGCGTCCGGGACCGGTCGGCCCGGGGTTCATCTTTCGACTTGATCATGGTCTCCACATTTGAGAGTCGTGGTGTTGCTCATTTGAGTATATATGGCTAGCATCACAGATGGGCAGTGCGCCCGTCACCCAGTCCGATCCCCGGTCCACGGATCACGTGCCCGAAGAGGAGCAGCATGCGCACCAAAGTCCTCCACCCCCAGTCTGGCCCCTCCGGGCCGCGAGCGCGCCGTTGGGCCGCCGCGGCAATCGGCCTCGCGGGCGCGCTGCTGCTGTCGGCGTGCGGGGGCCCGGCCGCCGAGGCGCGGGAGGAGATCGTCGTCGCGATCGTCGCGAACCCGCAGATGCAGGACGCGATCTCGCTCCAGGAGCACTTCGAGCAGGAGTACCCGGGCACGGACGTGCGGTTCGTGTCCCTGCCGGAGAACGAGGCGCGCGCCAAGATCACCGCGTCCGTCGCCACCGGCGGCGGCGAGTTCGACGTCGTCATGATCTCCAACTACGAGACCCCGATGTGGGCGGAGAACGGCTGGATCGAGAACCTCCAGCCCTACATCGACGAGACCGAGGGGTACGACGACGAGGACTTCATCGGCTCCATCCGCTCCGCGCTCAGCCACGAGGGGGACATGTACTCCGTGCCGTTCTACGGCGAGTCCTCCTTCCTCGTCTACAACAAGGAGCTCTTCCGCGAGGCCGGCGTGACGATGCCCGAGCAGCCGACCTGGACCGAGGTGCGCGAGCTCGCCGCGGAGCTGCACGACCCGCAGCGCAACCTCGCCGGCATCTGCCTGCGCGGCCTGGCCGGCTGGGGCGAGGTCATGGCCCCGCTGACCACCGTGATGAACACGTACGGCGGCGGCTGGTTCGACCGGGACTGGAACCCGACGCTCACGTCGCCCGAGACGACGCGGGCCGTCGAGGACTACGTCGACCTGGTCCGCACCTACGGCGAACCGGGCGCCGCGACGGCCGGCTACGGGGACTGCATCACGATGTACAGCCAGGGCCAGGCCGCCATGTGGTACGACGCGACCGCGATGGTCTCCACCGTCGAGGACCCGTCGTCGTCCACCGTCGCCGGGCAGAACGGGTACGCCCCGGCGCCCGTCATGGACACCGAGGCCGCCGGCTGGCTCTACAGCTGGTCCCTGGCGATCCCGTCGACGAGCGAGCACAAGGATGCGGCCTGGGACTTCATCTCCTGGATGACCGACAAGGACTACGCCCACCTCGTCGGCGAGGAGATCGGCTGGGAGCGGGTGCCGCCCGGAAGCCGCGAATCCACCTACGAGATCCCGGAGTACCGCGAGGTCTCCGAGGAGTACGCGGAACCGACGCTGCGGGCGATGAACAACGCCACCCAGGAACAGACCATGACCCGCCCCGTGCCCTACGAGGGCATCCAATTCGTGGCGATCCCCGAGTTCCAGGACCTGGGCACGCGGGTCGGCCAGCAGATCTCGGCGGCCATCGCCGGGCAGGTGAGCGTCCGGGAGGCGCTCGAACAATCGCAGGCGTACGCCGAGGACGTCGCCGTCGTCTACCAGCGCGAGAACGGAAACTAGACCATGTCCACCACGGTGCACGCCCCGCGGGGCAACCGGGAGCAGGCCCGGGCCGAGGCGTGGCGGCGGCGGATGCCGCTGCTGCCGGCCCTCGTCTTCACCATCCTCCTGACCCAGATCCCGTTCCTGATCACCATCTGGTACTCCCTGCGGTCCTGGAACCTGCTCAACCCCGACTCCGACGTCTTCGTCGGGCTGCGGAACTACGTCTCGATCTTCACGGACTCCACGTTCCGCTCCGTCGCGCTGAACAGCGTGCTCTACACGCTCGGGTGCGTCGCCATTGCGATGCTGCTCGGGATCGGGCTGGCCCTGCTGCTGGACCGCAAGTTCCTGGGCCAGGGCATCGTCCGCACGCTGCTGATCACCCCGTTCCTGATCATGCCCGTGGTGAGCGCCATCCTGTGGTCGATCTCGATGTTCAACCCGACCTACGGCCTGGTGAACTGGCTGATCGGACTGGTCGGCATCTCCCCGGTCGCGTGGACGTCGCAGTTCCCGTTCCTGTCCGTGCTGGTCGCGCTGATCTGGCAGTGGACGCCGTTCATGATGCTGCTCGTGCTGGCGGGGCTGCAGAGCCAGCCGCGCGACGTGCTCGAGGCCGCGTCCGTCGACGGCGCGTCCAAGCTGCACACGTTCGGGTACATCACGCTGCCGCACCTGCGCCGCTACATCGAGCTGGGCGTCCTGCTCGGCGCGATCTACGTGGTCAACACGTTCGACCAGATCTACCTCATGACGGCCGGCGGACCGGGCACGCAGAGCGCCAACCTGCCCTTCTACATCTACCAGCGCGCCTTCCTGGGCTTCGACGTCGGCCAGGCCGCGGCGATGGGCGTCGTCGTCGTGATCGCGACCATCCTGATCGCGAGCGTCGCGCTGCGCCTGATCTTCAAGAGCTTCATGAGCACGGAGGACTGACCGATGGCCACCGATACCCTCAACCCCGCGCCCCCGGCCCCGGCGGGTCCGAAGCAGGCGCCCCGCACGGCGCGCGGCCGCGGGCGCGGCGCCCGCGGTGCCGCCCTGACGGTCTTCACCTGGGCGGTCGCGCTCGTCTTCTTCATGCCCGTGCTGTGGATGGTCCTGACCTCCTTCAAGCAGGAGGCGGACGCCGCGTCGAACCCGCCCACGTTCTGGTTCGTCCCGACGCTGGACCAGTACGCCGCGATCCTCGGCCCGACGACGGGCGCGTACTTCCTGAACTCCGCCATCGCCACGGTCGTCTCGACCGCGATCGTGCTGGTGCTGGCCGTGCCCGCCGCGTACGCGCTGAGCATCCGGCCGGTGGCCAAGACGAAGGACGTGCTGTTCTTCTTCATCTCCACGCGCATGCTGCCGGTCGTGGCTGTGATCGTGCCGATCTACGTCGTGGCCGGTCGCCTGCGGGTCCTGGACAACGTGTGGGTCCTGGTCCTGCTCTACGCCGCGATGAACCTGCCGCTGGCCGTGTGGATGATGCGCTCGTTCTTCCAGGAGGTCCCGAAGGAGGTCCTCGAGGCCGCCCAGATGGACGGGGCGTCCCTGATGACGACGATGCGCCGGATCCTGCTGCCCATGGTCGCCCCGGGCGTCGCCGCCACGGCCCTGCTGTGCGTGATCTTCGCCTGGAACGAGTTCTTCTTCGCCCTGAACCTCACCGCGGTCGAGGCGGCCACGGTCCCGGTCATGCTGGTGTCCACCATGACCAGCGAGGGCCTGTTCCTGGCCCGGCTCTCCGCCGCGAGCGTGCTGGCGTCCCTGCCGGTCGTCATCGCCGGCTGGGTGGCCCAGAAGCAGCTGGTCCGCGGCCTGTCGATGGGCGCCATCAAGTAGGCCGCGGGGCGAGGCGACCCGGCCGGTGCGGGGTCCCCGCCGCGGGTGAGGGCCCGGTCCGTACGAGGCGACCCGGCCGGTGCGGGGCCCCCGCCGCGTGTGGGGCCCCGGCCGGTACGAGACGCCCCGACCGGTACGAGGCGACCCGCCGCGTGCGAGACACCCCGGCATACCAGGGCGTCTCGCGCACGGCGGGTCGTTTCGCGCACGGCGGGTCGTTTCGCGCACGGCGGGTCGTCTCGCGTCCAGCCGCCCCGCCGCACCGGCGCCGCACCGCCGCTTCCGGCGATCCCCAGCGAGGTCCGGCCGCGGCCCGACCGTGGACGCCGGAAGGCCCGGCTCCCCGAGGGGGAGCCGGGCCTTCGCATGTGCACTCATGGGTGAGCGCCCGCCGGTGCGACGCCGGCCGTCCGGGCGCCGGCCACGCCGTGCGCACGGGCCGTCCGGGCGCGCCGGTCAGGGCCGCACGACCGCCTTGAGCGCCCCGTCGCGCCGGCCGGCGACGAGCGCGTCGCCCACGCCGTCGAGCCCGTGGCGGGACGTGACCAGGCCGTCCAGGTCGACCGCGCCGGACGCGGCCAGGCGCACCGCCGTCGGCCACGTGTTCGCGTACCGGAACGTGCCGGTGACGGAGAGCTGGCGGTTCTGCAGCAGCGGCACCGGTAGCGCGAGCGTGTCGATCCCCATGCCGACCAGCACGGCCCGCCCGGCAGGAGCGAGGCGCCGGAGGCCGGAGAGGACCGCGGGCTCGGCGCCCGTGGCGTCGATGAACACGTCGTAGCCGGAGCCCGGAAACGGGCCGGCCGGGTCGGGGGCGTCGGCGGCCGCGAACGCGGCCGTGGCGCCATAGCGGCGCGCGGCCTCCAGCCGCTCGCGGCGCGAGTCGGTGACGACGACGTCGGCGGCCCCGGCCAGCGCGGCGCACCGCGCGGCGAGCAGGCCCACGGGCCCGGCCCCGGCGACGAGCACCCGCGAGCCGAGCCCCACCCCGCCGGAGCGGACGGCCGCGATCCCCACGGAGAGCGGCTCCAGCAGGGCCGCGGCCTCGTCGGAGACGGAGTCGGGGACCGGGTGGCAGAAGGCGGCCGGATGGACCGCGTATTCGCAAAACACCCCGTCCACGGGCGGGGTCGCGAAGAACCGCACGGCGGGGTCCAGGTTGTAGCGGCCGGCCAGCGTCTCGGGCGAGAACGGCTCCGGCACGCCCGGCTCCAGGGACACGCGCTCGCCGACGCGGGCCGGGTCGACGCCGGGGCCGACCGCGGCGATCCGCCCGGAGGGCTCGTGCCCGAGGACCAGCGGGCCGTCGACGGTGAAGTCCCCGATCCGCCCGTGCTCGAAGTAGTGGGTGTCGGAGCCGCAGACGCCCACGGCGAGGATCCGGACGAGGACCTCGCCGGGGCCGGGGGAGGGGACGGGCCGCTCCTCGACGGACAGCCGGCCGGGGGCCTCCAGGACGGAGGCGCGCATGGTCGGGGGAGGCGCGGCGGCCGCGCCTCCCCGGGCTTCGGTGTGCACTGGGGTCCCTCCGGTCAGTCGGGCAGGCGCTGGCCGGTGGCGACGTCGAAGAGGTGCACGTGGTCCAGGGTCGGGGAGACCCACACGGTGGTGCCCGCCTGCGGGGGCGTGCGCCCGTCCGTGCGGACCACGATCTCGTGGGCGCCGGGGCCCCCGTCGTCGTCGGCGCCGTCGGCCGTCTCGACGGGCAGGACGGTGTCCGCCGCCGCCGTCGGGGCGAGGTGCCCGTAGACGTAGGCGTCGGCGCCGAGCTCCTCGACGACGTCGACCTCGAGCGGCAGGCCCTCGCCCTCGGGGCCGGGGCGCAGGTCCTCCGGGCGGATGCCGACCGACACCGAATCGCCGGTCAGCGCCTCGCGCTGGGCGGGCGTCAGCGGGAGGGACAGCGTCCCGAAGACGGCGGCGCCGTCGCGGACGCCGGCGCGGAACAGGTTCATGGCCGGGGAGCCGATGAACCCGGCGACGAACTCCGTGGCCGGCCGGTCGTAGAGGTTGCGGGGCGTGTCGACCTGCATCAGGACGCCGTCCTTGAGCACCGCCACGCGGTCGCCCATCGTCATGGCCTCGACCTGGTCGTGGGTGACGTAGACCGTGGTGACGCCCAGCCGCCGGGTCAGGGACGCGATCTGGGTGCGGGTCTGCACGCGCAATTTCGCGTCGAGGTTGGACAGCGGCTCGTCCATGAGGAACACGTGCGGCGAGCGGACGATCGCCCGGCCCATGGCCACGCGCTGGCGCTGGCCGCCGGAGAGGGCCTTCGGCTTGCGGTCCAGGTACTGGGTCAGGTCCAGGATCTTGGCGGCCTCCTCGACACGGCGCCGCCGCTCGTCCGCGGGGACCTTGGCGATCTTCAGGGCGAAGCCCATGTTCTCCGCCACGGACATGTGGGGGTAGAGCGCGTAGTTCTGGAACACCATGGCGATGTCCCGGTCCTTCGGCGGCACGTGGGTCACGTCGCGGTCGCCGATGCTGATGGTCCCGGACGTCACCTCCTCGAGGCCGGCGAGCATGCGCAGGGTGGTGGACTTCCCGCAGCCGGACGGGCCGACGAGGACCAGGAACTCGCCGTCGGCGATCTCCAGGTTCAGGTCGGTGACCGAGGGGCGCTCGGCCCCCGGGTACTGGCAGGTGACGTTGTCGTAGGACACGGCGGACATTCGGGCCTCTTTCCCGGCAGGTACGTGCCGGACGATCCGGGGAGAAGGGCGGCGCGGGCGGTGACGTGCACCACTCACAAATGAGATGTTAGCAGGTAATCATTTGTGATGGCCATGGGCGGCGAGGCCGCGCCCGGCGTCCCCGGGTCGCCGGGCGCGACGAGGGCCCCAAGCCATTGGGGGGAACGGCTTGGGGCCCTCTCATCACTCGCACCTTCGTGAGGCGTGTTCCACGCTAGCGGCGGACCCTATGCGGGAACTGTGCCTCCCGTATGCATCGGCTGGCCCCCGGCTACAGCCGCTTGCCGGCGGTCAGCGACGCGGCCATGAACTCCGCCACGACCTTCTGCGAGATCGAGACGTCGAGCACGAAGACGCCGTCGTCGTCCGCCTCCAGCCACTCGCGCAGGGCGCGCAGGTCGGCGAGCGTGCGCACCTTGGCGCCGGAGGCGCCGAGGGCGCGGCCGACGGCGGCGAAGTCCACCTCGTCGATGAGCATCGCGGTCGGGTCCAGGCCCTTGGACGCGTACTGGTGCAGCTCCGCGCCGTAGGCCGAGTCGTTGAGGACGACGACGACGCCGCGGCGGGTCGCCCGCAGGAACGTCTCGAAGTCGGCCAGGCCCATGAGCCCGCCGCCGTCGCCGGAGACGAACACGGTGGTCCGGTCCGGGCGGGCCACGGAGACCCCCGCCGCGGAGCCGAAGCCCAGCCCGATGGACTGGAACGCCGTCCCGACGAGCACCATCGCCTGCGGGTCCGGTACGGAGAGGTACATCGGGGCCCAGCCGATGAAGTGCCCGCCGTCCATGACCACCGAGCGTTCCGCCGGGAGGATGTCCTCGAGGGCCGCGACGACGGCCCGCGGGTTCAGCCGGCCGTCCGGCCCGAACTCGGCCGGGTCCTCGACGGGCTCGGAGCCGCGGAAGGCCTCCCCGGCGACCTCGGGCACGGCGGCGCGCCACGTGCCGGACTCCTCCGCGGCCGGGATGCGGCCGGCCAGCCCCTCGAGGAACGGCGCCAGGTCCGCGCGCACGTACTCGGTGACGGCCGGGTGGGCCGTCTCCGGCTCGTTGTCCACGCGGATGACGCGGGCGTCCGGGCCGAACAGGGTCCCGTAGCGGGACTGGAACGCGTTGAGGGAGGCCCCGGCGACGAGCACGACGTCGGCCTGCCGGACCAGCTCCAGGCGGTGGTCGCGGGTGAACCCGCCGGCGATGCCCAGGTCCCAGGGCGAATCGACGAGGTTCGCCGCCATCACGGAGGTCGCGAACAGGGCGCCCAGCCGGTCGCCGACCTCGCGCAGCGCGCCGGCCGCGCCGGCCAGGACGACGCCGCGCCCGCCCAGCACCAGGGGGCGGCGTGCCGCCCGCAGGACGCCCGCGATGCGCTCCAGCTCCTCCGGGGCCGCGTTCCAGGCCGGCTTGGCCGGAAGCGGCTCGAGCTCCACCTGCTCCGTCAGCGGTGCGGTGGCCAGGTCGTAGGGCAGGGCGAGCACGACGGGCTGGACGGTCCGGACCGCCAGGTCGAAGGCCCGGTGCGCCATGGCGGTCGCGTTCTCCGGCGTCGCCACCAGGGTCGTCACGCCGACGGCCTCCGCGGCGCCGGCCTGGTCGATGTCGAAGGGGCGCGGGCCCGCGGTCGGGGCGTCGCCGACCACGAGCACGAGCGGCACGCGCGCCATCCGGGCCTCGGCCAGGGCCGTGTAGGTGTTGGTGAAGCCGGCGCCGTACGTCGTCGTCGCCGCCGCGACGCGCCCGGTGGCCCGGTGGTACGCGTCCGCCATGGTGACCGTGGCGGCCTCGTGGCGGGCGGACGTGAACGGGAAGCCGCCGTACGTGAGGTGGCTGATCACGTGGGCGTTGCCGTTGCCCATGAGCCCGAAGAGGTGGTCCGTGCGCTCGGCGATGACCTCGGCGACGGCCGAGGAGACGGTGTGGGGGGACGCTGCGGGCATCGTGGGTCCTTCCGGCGTGGCGTTCCGCGGCAGGCGCGCCGCATGACTCACCACGAGGGTGCGGTGGCCCCGGTCACCCGCGCAAGAGCTCGCTTCCCGATTGCGACAGGTGCCCAGGAAAGGCGTCTATGCGTGCCAAAATGCTCACCATGCACCGACTTGACGCCCTCGATGCCCGCATCCTCCTGGCCCTCGACGACGACCCGTCGGCGACGATCCTCGCGCTGGCCCAGCGGCTCGGCGTCGCCCGGAACACCGTCCACGCGCGGCTGCGCCGACTGACCGACGGCGGGGTCCTGCGCTCGTTCAGCCAGCGCGTGGACCCGCGCTCCCTCGGCTACGACCTCGTGGCGTTCGTCGAGCTGTCCATCCGGCAGGGGATGGGCGACGAGGCCATGGC
Organism: Arthrobacter paludis; assembly: GCF_056782315.1. NCBI lineage: Bacteria > Bacillati > Actinomycetota > Actinomycetes > Micrococcales > Micrococcaceae > Arthrobacter > Arthrobacter paludis. The sequence continues at coordinate 12,439 of NZ_JBXAEW010000022.1, read as the reverse complement.
CGGCCTGCGCCGGATCCCGGAGATCATCGAGATCTACTCCGCCACCGGGGACGCGGACCTGCGCCTGCGCGTGGCCGCCCGCGACACGGTGGACCTGCACCGGATCACCACCCTGATGCTGGAGACGCCCGGGGTCCTGCGCTCCAGCACGTCGATCGGGCTGCTCGAGGTCATGCCGCTGCGCCTGACCGGGCTGCTCGAGCAGGCGGCCGGGGAGGGGTAGGGGCGGGGGGCGGGCGGGGCGCCGGCCGTTCCCCCGGCCGCGCGGGGCACCGCGCCGCCGCCGCCCGGCCCGCCCGCCTCAGTTCAGGAGGGCGACGCGGTCCAGCATCAGCTCCTCGTAGCGCCGGGTCATCCGCCCCAGCGAGAAGCGCCGGGCGTGGACCAGGGCGTGCGTGCCGGGCAGGCGGGACGCACGGAGCGCGGCCCGGGCCAGGTCCTGCGGTGCGGGGCCCTCGGCGATGGTCCCCGTGCCGGGCGCGATGAGCTCCTCCGCGGAGGGGCTGGGCAGCGACGCGACCGGCGTGCCGCAGGCCATCGCCTCGAGGGCCGCGTGCGGGAACGGCTCCTCCCACTGCGGGGCGTGGAGGAACACGGAGGCGGAGGCCAGATGCGGCGCCAGGTCCTCCGGGCGGATGTGCCCCAGGTACCGGTGCTGGCCGCCAAGGCGCGGGACCACCTCCTCGGTGAAGTAGTCGGCGTCCTCGACCCAGCCGGCCAGGGTCAGGCGCAGCCCCGCGGTGGTGGCCGCCTCGAGGGCCACGTGCGTGCCCTTCTCGGGGGCGATGCGGCCGGCCCACACGGCCGTCCCCGGCTCCCGGGACTCGACGGGGCGCCACCAGCCCGTGTCCACGCCGGGGTGGACCGTCTCCATCCGGGGGATGTGCTGGGCCCAGGCCGACCGGTTGGCCTCGGAGAGCGTGACGTGGGCGTGCAGGGGATCCGAGCGCAGGCCGCCGCGGAGGGCCATGCGGACGCGGTGCGACCGGCGGAAGTAGTGCACGTGGACGGCGGGCCGCCCGGCCAGGCGCTCCGGCACCACGGGGCTGTCGGAGGCGTTGAGCACGACGTCGAACCCGCCCGCGTCGACGAGGTCCATGGCCTCGTGCATCGCGGAGTCCAGCCGCGCGTTGAGGAAGCGCTGCGATTCGCCCTCGGCGGGGTAGCCGGAGATGTCGAACACCGCCTCCATGGTGTCGACGAGGGCGGTCGACGGGACCTGGCTGCCCTCCTTCGCGAAGACCGTCACGTGGTGCCCGCGGCGGTGCAGGGCCGCGGCCAGCTGCGCCGTCTGGGACTCGACGGCCCCCGGGAAAGGCACCACCAGCGGGTGGTGGGGGCGGGCGATCACGGCGATGCGCAGCCGGTCCTCGGGGAGCGGCCCGTCCGTCGGGGGGAACGCCGGGGCCGCGGTACGTTCGGTCTCGTCGCGCCGGGAGTCGTGGAACAGCAGCATGGGGCCACCAACCTCTGTCTGGGTGGCCGCACGGGGGAAATCCGGGTGCCACGAATCGGACATGGGGCCCGTGGCTGAACCGGCATGTGGGAACCACTCTACGGCACCCGGTCCCGCGCCGCGCGACGGCGTCTGCCCGCTTACTCCCAGTGGGTCGTGGCAGGCTGCCCCGTGATCCCCTCGACGAGCTGGGCGGCGAGGTCGCGCAGCTTGATGTTGCGGTGCGAGGAGGCGTCGCGCAGGATGCCGAAGGCCTCCGCCTGCGTGCACTTGTTCTGCGCGATCACGATGCCCACGGCCAGGTCGATGACCGTCCGGGACTCCAGGGCCGCCCGCAGGTCGTCCCTGCCCTGGGCCAGCCGGCCCATGCGCACGGCCAGCCGCAGGGAGGTCGATGCCTGCTCGGCGTAGGCGATGGCGCGGGCCATCATCTCCCCGTCGAAGGCGGAGGGCTCGGTGGCGTAGAGGTTCAGGCCCCCATTGCCGTCGTCGAGCGCAACGGGCACACCCAGAATGGACCGGATCCCGCTCTGGCGCACCTCGGCCAGGTACCCGGCCCACTCCATTTCCGTCTCCGTGTCCAGCACATGGGTCAGGTGGTTCGTCCGGGCGGCCCGCAGGCACGGCCCGTCGCCGTACTTGTACTGCGTCTCGTCGAGCTCCAGCGCCTTGGGCCCGCTGCTCGCCACGGTCGCCATGTCCTTGTCGCGCAGCAGGGTCACGCCGCAGTGCACCACGAGGCCATCGCCACTGAGGGAATCGGCGGCATGGCGGGCCAGCCAACCGAGGAACTCGTCGACGTCCGCGCTCTGCAGAACCAGTTCCTGGAGCGAGGCGCCGGCGTCGGCCCAATCGGTGGCGCGGCCGGTGGTTTGGCCCTGCTCGGTCATGTCCACTCCTCACGTCGTCGGGCGGTTCCGACACCAGTAGACACCCCCGGGACGGCGTGCGGGAACAGTCCCCGGCGGGTGTGGGCGGGCCCCGCCGCGCGTCCCGGCCGGCTCCCGCCGAGGAGCCGATCCGCGACACGGCGGGCGGGGCACCCTCATTGGGGGTGTCGCGGCGTGTGAACCGGGCGGGAGACTGGCGCCAGCGGTGGTTCTCGGGACAAGGGAGCGCGTCATGGGCGGTAAGGACTGGCGGCGGGTGGCGGGCGCCCTGGCCTCGAGTGCGGCGCTGGCCGTCGGACTGGCGGCCTGTACGACCGCCGGGACCGGCTCCGCGACCGCCCCGGACACCGCGGGGCCGGCCCCGAGCACGTCCCTCGCGGCGACGGGCGGCGGCGGCGCCGCGACGGAGCCCGCGGAGGACGGGGAGGACGGTGTCCTGGACACGCCACGGCTCTCGGCGTCCGCGGCGATGCAGGCGGCCGGGGCGGCCCTGGCCCGGTGCGAGGACGACGACCTGCCGTTCGTGTCCGTCGCCGTCGTCGATCGGTTCGGCCAGTTCCACGCGCTCGTCCGCGGCGACAACGCCGCCGAGCACACGATCGAGACCGCGCGGCTGAAGGCGTACACGGCCGCGGCGTTCGGGGCCAACACGTCGGAGCTGGCCGGGCGCGCCCAGGGCGACGGCGCGACCATCCGGGACATCCCCGGCACGATCTTCCTCGGCGGCGGCGTGACCGTCCGGTCCGGGGACCAGCCGATCGCCGGCATCGGCGTCGGGGGCGCCCCGAGCGGCGAGGCCGACGAGGCCTGCGCCCAGGCGGGCCTCGATGCCATCTCGGGTTCCCTCAACCGGTAGGGGACCCGACCCGATCGGCCGCGCCCCGGGCCTGCCGCGCGTCAGGCCCGGGGCGCGGCACTGCCCTTGGGCGCGACGCCGATCTCCCCGGGGGCTCCAGGACGGCCCACGTGGTCGGGTCCATCCGTTCGGGGTCCTGGGCCTTCCGGGCGGCGCCGGGGACGTCGTCCTGTCAGCCGGTGTGCCGCCCCTCGAGCTTGTCCCGCAGCCGGTCGACCATGCCGACGCCGGCGCCCACGCTCTTGTGGAACAGCTCCGCGTGCGGGGCCGAGGGGTGCGGCCGGGTGGGCGCCACCTTCTTGGCCTCCTCGACCTTCGCGCCCAGGTCCATGAGCGTCGCCGCGGGGATGTGGGCCCGCAGCTTCGGGAACTGCTCGGTCTCCTCGTCCTGGGCGTGGTGCCGCAGTTGCTCCTCCAGTTCCCCCACGAGCTGCAGGAAGGACGCGTCGCCGGCGTCGGCGTCCTCGAGGCGCTTCATCAGCTCGACGATCTCCTGGTGCTCCTTCTTGTCGTGCTCCACGTCCTCGCTGCCGTCGGGGACGTGCTCCTCCACGACCGGGTAGACGTGCATTTCCTCGGCGACGGCGTGCCGCATCACCTCGGCGATGACGGTGTCCGCCAGGTCCCGGCGCTCGTCGGGATCCGCGGCGCCCTTGATCCCGCCGATCAGCTCGACCATCTCGCGGTGGTCGGCGGTGAGGATGTCGACGACGTCCCGCCCGGCGGTGTGGGTCTCGGTCATGGTGGCCCTCCTGGTGTTCCGCGGTGACTGGGACACTGCGTCCCCCGTGTCCGCCAAGCTAGGCACGCGCCCGGGGGACGACAACCCTTCGCGAAACGGCGGCCGGAGACCGTCGCGTCACTCCGACAGGGCCGTGACCCCGGCCAGCAGGGCCGCGTACAGGCCCAGCCCGACCAGGAACCACACGAAGCTCGAGCCGCGCCCCTCGGGCAATTCCTCCTTGAACACGTTCAACAGGATCGACCCGCCCAGAAACGCCGTCAGCAGCGCGACCACCAGCGTGCTCGTGGGGGCGAAGGCCATGCCGAAGACCCAGCCGCCGACCAGGGAGGCCGCGAGCAGCACCCGCCCCTGCCGCCGGAACCGCCGGGGGTAGTGCTCCTGCAGGGAGCGGTCCGTGAGGATGAAGTGCAGGCCCATGGCCACGGTGAACAGCAGGGCGAAGAGCAGGCCGGTGCGCACGCGGAGGGCCATCGTGTACGTGATCAGCCCGTTGTAGACCATGAACGAGCCCAGGTGGAGCGCATACGCCCCGGCGGAGCCGTTCCCCCCACCGCGGGCCCTGCTGGAGCGGGCGAGGCGGTCCAGGCCGTAGAACGCCGTGAAGCCGGCGAGGGCGACCAGGAAGATCGCCAGCTCCAGCAGCGGCGTCGGCTCCAAGACGTCGGAGAGGGCCTCGCCCACCGCCTCGTTCCCGGCCGCGATCTCGGGGAGCAGGTGCAGGAACACGTACGCGACGGCGAGACCGCCGGCGAAAGAGCCGGTGTACCGCTCGGGGACGGCGGGCAGCCCGCGCACGTGCGGTGCGGCCAGATGGAGCCCGGCCAGGACCAGGGTCAGCCCGAGGGCCCAGGCCAGGGAGTGCCAGAGGTCCGCGATCATGGGGTTCCTTCGCCGTCGTGTGCCATCCCCAGGCATGGTCCACGACGCGGCCCCGCACGGAAAGGCGAATTGCAGCGTTGCAGCCAGTACGGCCGGAGCGCGCCGGCCGCTGTACAGTCTGCTCACCCCGCGAGGAACCGAGGCACGCATTGGCAGCAGCGAGCGAACAGCGCGACGTCGTCGTCGACGGCGCCGCCGTGCGCGTCCACACGTCCGGGACGGGGCGGACGGCCTAAGTCCTCGTCCACGGGCTGGGCGTCTCCTCGCGCTACTTCCGCCCGCTGGCCGAGCGGCTGTCCCGGGAGGCCACGGTGCACAACGTGGACCTGCCGGGCCACGGGAGGGTCCCCAAGCCCGACCGCCCGCTGTCGGTGCCCGACTACGCGCGCGTGCTGGGGGCCGCCCTGGAGGCGCTGGGGATCGAGGGGCCTGTGCTGGTCGGGCACTCCATGGGGGCGCAAATCGTCGTGGAGCTGGCCGTGGCCCGACCGGACGTCGCCGGCGTGGTGCTCCTGGGCCCCACGAACCACGCGGCGGAGCGCGGCTTCTGGAGGCAGGCGCTCCGGCTGGGGCAGGACACGCTGCGGGAGCCGCCCGCCGTGAACGCGGTCGTGTTCAGCGACTATCTCTTCCGGTGCGGCCCGGCCTGGTACCTGAAGAGCGTCCCGGCGATGCTGGGCCACCACATCGAGGACTCCATCGGCGGGGTCCGGGCCCGAGTGCTGATCGCCCGCGGGCAGAGGGACCCCATCGCCCCGCGGCGCTGGATCGAGGACCTGGCGCGGCTGGCCCCCCGCGCGGACACCGTGGAGGTGGCCGGCGAACCCACATCGTGATGATGCGGGCCGCGGACGCGGTCGCCGCCTGGTGCCGCAGCCTGGCGGAGGTGCGGTGATGGGCCTTGGCGAGCTCGTCCTCAGGGGCCGCGCGTGGTGCGCCGACTACGCCTACGTCGCGTACTGGCAGGCCCACGCGTTCCTGTTCCCCGCCCGGTACCGCCACTTCCTTGAGGGGACCCGGCCCGGCGCGGCTCCTGTCGTCCTGATCCCGGGCATCTACGAGACCTGGCAGTTCCTGCATCCGATCGCGGAGCGGCTGCACCGGGCCGGCCACCCCGTCCACGTGGTCAAGGGCCTGGGCTACAACCGCGGCAGCGTGCCGCTCATGGCGGCGGTCGTCGCGGACTACCTGGAGGCGAACGACCTGCGCGGTGTGCTGTTCGTGGCGCACAGCAAGGGTGGGCTCATCGGGAAGTACGTGATGAGCGCGTCGGACCAGGCGTGGCGCGTGGCCGGCATGACCGCGATCAACACCCCGTTCTCGGGCTCGGTCTACGCGCGCTTCGCGCCGCTGCCCCGGCTGCGCGACTTCTCCCCGCGCAATGCGGGGCTGCTCAGGCTGGCGGGCAACCTGGAGGTCAACCACCGGATCGCCTCCGTGTACAGCGCCTTCGATCCGCATATCCCGGGCGGGAGCCACCTGGAGGGCGCCTCCAACATCCGGCTGGAGTCGATGGGGCACTTCCGCCCGATCCGCGACCCGCGTCTGCTCTCCGTCGTGGAACGGCAGGTGTCCGGCCGGCACTGACGGGCGCCGACCCGGCCCCGCGCCCGCGGTCCCGCGCTCCGCGGGCCCGCGCTTGCGGCAACTCTGGCCGCGCGGGACCGGCGAACCTACCGTGAGGAAAGTCAGGAGTGGAACACCAACGGGCCGGCCGGCACCCGCGAAGCCTGCCGGACCGCGCCCCCTACGGAAGGACCACCATGAGCATCCCAGCAACACCCGCCGCGCGCACCGGCCGCACCGCCGTCCAAAAGGCCGCCGCCGCCGTCGGCGTCGTCTTCCTGCTGGTCGGCGTCCTCGGGTTCATCCCCGGCGTCACGACCAACTTCGACCAGATGTCCTTCGCCGGGCACGACTCCGAGTCGATGCTTCTGGGCATCTTCCAGGTGTCCGTCCTGCACAACATCGTCCACCTGTTGTTCGGCATCGTGGGACTGGCCTGCGCCAAGTCCGCCACGGGCTCCAAGCACTACCTGCTGTGGGGCGGAGTCGTGTACCTGGTCCTGTGGATCTACGGGCTGGTCATCGGCCACGACACCCCCGCGAACTTCGTGCCCGTGAACACGGCCGACAACTGGCTGCACTTCGTCCTGGGCGTCGCCATGGTCGGGCTCGCCCTCGTGCTGGGCCGCCACCTGCGGACCGCCGATCCCAGCGTGGGCATGCGCTAGACGTAGTCCCCACGGACCTTGTGAAGAGCGTGGCGTGACGTCGGCGGCGAGGCCCTCCGGTGCCGAGGTGGGGACCACGCCCCACCCGGCCACCGGGGGCCCCCCGGCCTCGCCGTCGAGTAGGCTCGCGGCTCGCCGTGCTGGGCTGTCAGCCCTCGAGCGGAGGGGCCTCGGGCAGGTCGAGTTCGGTGCCGGCGTAGTGGTTGAAGTAGTTGGTGTAGAGGTTCACACCGATGTGCACGAACGCTTCCGCGAGCTCCTCCTCGCTCCAGCCGGCCTCGAGGGCCGCGTCCCAGGCCGCGTCCGAGACGTGGCCGGTCGTGGCGGCGGCCTCCCGGGCGAGGCCGGTGATGGCCGCGAGCTTTGCGTCGAATTCGACTTCTCCGGCCCGGAGGGCCAGCATTTCGGCGGTGTCCAGGCCGGCTTTTGCACCCGCGGCGGTGTGTGCGGCTTGGCAGTAGTCGCAGCCGTTCTGGTTGCCGACGGCCAGGGCGATGGCCTCGCGCGTCCGCGCGTCGAACGTGCCGTGCTCGGCGATGGCCTGTTGGATGCCGGAGTAGGCGGCGATGACGGCGGGGGACTGGGCCATCCCTGCGTGGATGTTGAGCAGCTTGCCCATCTTCTTCTCCAGCGCTGTGGCGTGGGTCCGTGAGCCCTCGGGCGCGGTGTCGGCGGCCAGGGTGGGGATGCGGGGCATGGTGGTGCTCCTTTCGGTAGGGGTGTGGTTCCGGCGGCCGCCGGTCATGCGGGCGGCTTCCGGGCGTGGAACAGGGCGTAGCCGACGGCGCCGGCCTGGGCCTCCCGGCGCACGGCGGCCGTGTAGCGCCGAACGGCAGCGGGATCGAGGCCCGCGGCGTCCAGGGCGGCGGGGGCGGCCCATGCGGCTGTGGCGAGGCGCGCGTCGATCCGGTCGAGCAGCGCCAGCAGCGCGGGCGCGTGGTCCTCGGAGTGGACGACGGCGAGGCCCGCGCTCCGGAGCAGGGTCCGGTAGTCGTCGGGGTCGCGGGCGTCGGCCACGCAGGCGATCCAGGAGGTGGTGTCGGTCAGGGCCGGTGGGAGCCGGCCGCCGGCGACGGTGACGTCGGTGAGGCCGAGGGCGCCGCGGGGGCGCAGGACGCGGGCGAACTCCGCGGCGGCCGCCGCCTTGTCGGGGAACGTGCAGAATGCGCACTCGCACACCACGGCGTCGAAGGTGCCGTCCGCGAAGGGGAGGCGTTCGGCGTCCGCGACCCGGAACCGGACCTGTCCGCCCAGCCCGTTCCGCGCCGCGGCCGCCGACGCGCGTTCGATCTGGGCCGTTCCCAGGTCGACGCCCTCGACCCGGCACCCGAACTCGCGGGCGAGCAGCAGGGCCGTGCCGCCCCCGCCGCAGGCGACGTCGAGGACCGTGTCGCCGGGGGCCAGCCTCAAGCGCCGGGCCAGCGTCCGGGTCAGGGCCGGGCCGCCGGGATGGTGGCTGGGGCCGAGCAGCAGGGCGGCGGCGTCCGAGCCGTAGGCGCCGGAGCAGCAGGCCTTCAGTTCCTCCGGGGCCGTCCCCTGCGCGGCCCCGGCGTCGTGCCCCGCGCTCACCGCCGCACCGCCGGCATCCCGAGGTTCGTCTGCCCGGTACCGGCCGTTCTCGCGGCCCCCGGGGCCGCCGCGGCCGTCTTGGAGCCGTGCGCCGTCTCCGCCAGCATCCCCTGGATGCCCGCCGCGTTGGGGGCGACGTCGGCGACGGCGACGCCGGACATCTGGGCCCGGACCTGCTCCCGGTAACCGACCGAGTTGTACGCGCAGAAGGGGATGAGCCGACCGTCCGGCGTGATCTCCTCGACGCAGCATTTCATCAGCTGCCGCACGTTGAGCGTGTAGGGGTCCTGGAAGTCCTGGACGACGATCATGAACGCCTTGTCCTCGAGTTCGCGCGCCGCGGCCGGGAGGTCGATCCCGCAGGATTCGCACTCCAGCTGGGCGGCCGCCGCCTCCAGGCTCCGCGCCGTCCCGCCCGAGCCCATGCTCGCGGAGGCGCTCCACAGTGATTCGAGCGCGGATTGCACGGCCGGGTCGGGCATGACCCGGTTGGAGACGTAGTCCATGTAGTCGTCGAGGTCGATCAGCCGCGGGATGGGCACCACGGTCGTCTCCCGGTCCTGTCCCTGGTCCACGAGCAGGTAGGTGATGGAGCGGCACGTCGGCGAGCAGCACGGGACGGGGAAGAAGTCCGCGGGGATCATCCAGTCGGGGCACTGCTCCGCCACGAGCCGGATGACGTCGGGGTTGGTCAGGCGGGTCAGCGGGTCGAACTCCACGTGGCGGCCCGAATGGGTGACGGGCTGGAACGCCACGGAGCGGACGGCCGGGTGCCCGATGCCGAACCGCACGATGTCCCCGAGTTCGTGTTCGTTCAGGCCACGTTCGACGGCGGCCACGAGCGTCACCGTCAGCCCGGCCTCCGCGCAGTGGTCCAGGGCCCGGCGCTTGCGCTCGCGCAGGTCCTTGCCGCGGATCTCGAGGTGCGTCCGCTCGGAGAACCCATCGAATTGCAGGTAGACGTTGACGTTCTTGCCCTCGGTGCGGTTTCGCTCCCCGAGCGCCATCGCGAACGCGCGGTCCGAGGCCAACCGGATGCCGTTGGTGTTGACGTTCACGGTGGTGATCGGGCGCGCCTGGGCCAGGTCGATGAAGCGCAGCAGGTCCTTGTGGATGGTCGGCTCACCGCCGGAGAACATCACGACCTCCGGCTCGCCCTCCGCGGCGACGAAGGCGTCGAGCATCGTGGCGCATTGCTCGGGCGTGATGGAGTAGCCGTCCGGCTGGTGGCCGGAGTCGGCGAAGCAGATCGGGCAGTCGAGGTTGCAGTTCGTGTTGACCTCGATGACGCCGAGGCACGCGTGCTGCTTGTGGGCCGGGCACAGGCCGCAGTCGCTGGGGCATCCGTCCACGACCTCCGTCTGCGTGGCCAGCGGCAGCGTGCCGGGCTTGTTGTACTTCGCGGAGGACACGTACGCGTCCGCGTCGCTGTAGACCAGGGCTTCGAAGGTGATGACGCTCATCGAAATTCCCCGGTTGGTGCTCGGTGAATGTCCCCAGTCGCGGGGTTTAGGTTAGCAGCGTTTTCGGGGTGCCTGTAGTGGCTCGGCGGAGCTGTTCGGCGGCGTCGTGGTGGGCTCGGAGCCGGTAGGAGTCCCCGTCCAGGTTCAGGACCACGGAGCGGTGCAGGAGCCGGTCGAGCATGGCGGCGGCGACGGTGGTGTCGCCGAGGATCTCGCCCCAGGCCCCGACGGGCCGGTTGGTGGTGATCACGATGCTGGTCTTGAGGTAGCGCTGGTTGATGACCTGGAACAGGGCCGAGGCGGCCTCCCCGGGCAGGGGCAGGTACCCGAGCTCGTCGATGACCAGCAGGGTGGGGCCGGCGAAGAAGCGCATGGTGGTGGCCCACCGGCCCTCAATCGCGGCCTTGTGGCAGCGGGCGGCCAGGTCGGCCGCGGAGGTGAAGTAGGTGCGGTATCCGGCCTCGACGGCGGCGCGGGCCAGCCCGGCGGCGAGGTGGGTCTTGCCGGTGCCGGGCGGGCCGATGAGCAGCACGTTGGTCGCGTTCTCGAGCCACCGGCAGGTGGCCAGCTCGTTGATCAGGGACCGGTCGACGCCCTGGGCGTGGTCGGTGTCGAACCCGGCCAGGGTAGCCGGGGTGGGGATGCTGGCGAAGCGCAGCCGTCCGGCCAGGCGCCGGGCCTCGGCGCTGTCGACCTCGACGGCCAACAGGCGCTCGAGGGTCTCGGTCATCGACCAGCCGTCGGCGCGGGCCTGGTCCAGGACGGCGGGCAGCGCCTCGGCGGCCCCGGCGAGCTTGAGCGTGGCCAGATGGGCGCGCAGCCGCTGGTAGGTGGCCGCCTGCGCGTTCGTGGACGGAACGGCGGCCGGGGTGGGGGTGGTGGTCATGGCAGGTAGCTCTTTCGTTGGGCGGCGGCCTCGTAGGCGGCCAGGTCGATCACGGAGGCCTCCGGCGCCGCGGGGCGCCCGAGCAGGGCGTCGGCGGCGGCGCGGGCGGCGGCCCCGGGCGGGATGCGTTCCTTGCGGCGGTGGGGCTTGGCCGTGTTCACCGCGGCCATCGCCGCCGCGTTCAGGGCGATGACGTGTCCGGTGTCGCGGATGGTGGCGCCCAAGCCCGGCTCGGCGATGCGGTGCCGGGCCACGACCGCGTTCCCGGAGCGGATCTGCAGGTGCCCGGCACCGACCCGGTGGGTGACCACGACCCTGGCCGCGGCCAGCTCCGGGGGCACGGAGTACCGGTTGCCGCGCCAGGAGACCAGGCCCTGCCGTGAGGCGGTGCGCTCGTCCTGGACCGCGACCGGGTAGGCGGCCGCCGGGGCGGGGCGCAACACCTCCACCTCGGCCATCGCCGCCACCGTGCTCCAGCCCTGGGGCCCGCGGCGCCGGCGGGCGTCCTGGGACTGGGCGAAGGCCAACACGCTCGCCTGGGCGGCCTCGAAGCCCGTCTCATCGGGCAGGGTGCGCCACCAGCGTTGCGCGGCGGTGTGGTTGTTCTTCTCCACCACGCCCTTGCGGTGCCCGGACCGGGGCGGGCAGAGGAGCACCTCGACGCCGTGGTGCTTGGCGAAGCCGGCGAAGGCGGGGTTGATGTCCCCACTGCCGGCAACCGCGACGGTTCCCATCCGGTCGAAGCGCCAGGCCCGGGTCAGGCCCCCGAGCAGGGCGATGAGCGTGGTGATGGCCTCCATCAGGTGCGCGTGGTCCATCGATTCTGCCAGCACGGCCCGCCACTTGCCCGAGTGCGGCAGCGAGCCCACCAGCAGCAGCGCCTTGCGCCCCGGCCCCCAGCCGGACGGCGGGTCGGGCAGCTCGAGCCAGTCGAACTGGGTCTCCTCCCCGGGCGGGTGCTCGATCACCGCGTTCGGGCGCTCGGTGACCTTCCCGCACGCCACGCACGCCGGGCGCAGCCCGCGGGCGCGGATCTGGCGGGTCAGCGTCTGGTACGAGCGGTCATAGCCCAGCCCGGCCAGCTCGTCGAACAGGGTCAACGCCCACAAGTGCGGGTCCTCGGCCAGCCGGGCGGTGACGTAGGCCTCGAACCGGGCGAAAACATCCGGTCCGGAGCGGCGGCGCATCCCCGGGGTCCGTTCCCCGTTGAGGTAGGCGCGGACGGTCTTGCGGTCCCGCCCCGTGTGTTTGGCGATGCGGCTGATGCTCCAGCCGCGCTCTTTCAACGCGTGGATCTCCACGTCTTCCTTCCATGGCAGCATGAAGGGACGGGCCTTTCTCGAAAGCCGGTGTGTGGTCAGAGACCACCAGCTTCGGGGAGGGCCCGCCCCTATTCAGGGACTGACACGAACTGGGGAAATTCAGTGAGCGCCGGGTGGGGAATTTCGATGAGCGTGATCA
>NZ_JBXAEW010000021.1:51788-69291 GCF_056782315.1 Arthrobacter paludis | reverse complement strand
TGTTAGCGGCCATGGAAAACTGCCCGTAGGTGGCCAGGGAATTGCCCGCTGACGGCCACGGGGACTGCCCGCGTATGGCCACGGAAACTGCCCATTTGTGGCCGGCTGGTTTGCCCGCATTGCTCGTTAGCCCTGCCGTGTTCTGAGGACGGCGGGGGCCTCTTCCCGGTTGGATGTCGGTGTCGAATCGAATCCGCAGCAGGAAGAGGCCCTGAATGAAGGATGCCCTAGAAACCGTGAATATTCTTGCCACCTACGACCTCACCAGGTCCCTACGCAGCACCGCGGAGATCCACGGGTGCTCCCACCACACCGTCGACCGGCTCGTGAGGGCCCGCGATGCCGGCCGTGCCCCCGGCGCGGGTCCGGAACGGCCCAAGGTCACCGACGACTGGGACGCGAAGATCGAGGAATGGGTCGACAAGTCCCGGGGCCGGATCCGCGCCGACGTCGTGCACGACAAGCTCGTGTCGATGGGCTACGCCGGTTCGGAGCGCTCGACCCGCCGTGCCGTGGCGACCGCGAAGGACGCCTACCGCCGCGGGAGGCGGCGGGTGCACCGGCCCTGGATCACCGAGCCCGGCGGCTGGCTGCAGTACGACTTCGGCGACGGACCGGTCATCGGCGGGGTCAAGACGGTGCTGTTCGTGGCCTGGCTCGCATGGTCGCGGTACCGGATCGTGCTCGCGCTGCGCGACCGGACCGCCCCGAGCGTCTTCGCCGCCCTGGACCGCACCTTCAGGATCATCGGCGGGGCCCCGACGTACGTGCTGACGGACAACGAGAAGACGGTGACCACGATGCACGTGGCCGGGGTGCCGGTGCGCAACGAGGCGACCGTCGCGTTCGCGAAGCACTACTCGGTCGAGGTCCTCACCTGCCAGCCTGCCGACCCGGCGTCGAAGGGCGGGGTGGAGAACGCGGTCAAGGTCTCCAAGGCCGACCTCGTGCCCAAGGACACCAACCTGCGCGGCTCCTACGCCTCGTTCGCCGAGCTCGAGGCGGCCTGCCAGGCGTTCATGGACCTGGTGAACTCCCGCGAGCACCGCACCACCCGCCGCCGGCCCGTGGATATGCTCGCCGACGAGGCCCCCGCCCTGCACCGGGTCCCCGACGCCGCGCACACGATCGCCTACGGGACGGGCCGGAAGGTGCCGCCGAACACGCCGATGGTCTCCTACGAGAACGCCCAGTACTCCGTCCCGGCCCACCTGCTCGGCGCCGAGGTCTTCATCCGCCAACACGGCACCGGCGCCGACGCGAGGGTCGTGATCGTCCACGCCGGCCCCGACGGTGCCCTCGAGGTCGCCCGGCATCCGGTGGCCGCGCCCGGGTCCCCGGCGATCGACGACTCCCACTTCCCCGACCACGACCCGGCCAAGGTCCCTGGGGACCACACCCCGGTGCCGCGCTCGAAGGCCGAGGCCGAGTTCCTGGGCATCGGCGCGGGCGCGAGGTCCTGGCTGCTCGAGGCCGCCGCCGCGGGCGCGCACCGCATCAACGCCAAGATGGCCGAGGCCGTCGCCCTGGCCAAGATCGCCGGGACCAACGAGGTCGACAAGGCCCTCGGCCTCGCCGCGGTCCACCACCGCTTCGCCCACGGGGACCTAGCCTCCCTGCTCACCGCCGCCGGGCACCGGCCCGGGCTGCGCACCGCCGACGAGGGGACGTCCCTGACCCAGGGCACCGCCGGCTGGGCGGGCCTGGGCGCCACCACCTCCGGGAAGGAGCACCCCTGATGGGCATCGCCACCCCGAACACCACCGCCCCGGCCCTGCCCGAGGACCTCGCGGCGCTGATGCGCCAGCTGAAGATGCCCCACGCCCGCGCCGTCGCCCCCGAGGTGCTGGCCACCGCCCGCGCCCAGCGCTGGGAACCGGCCGAGACCGTCAAGGCCCTGCTGGCCGAGGAAACCGCGGGCCGGGCCCGCTCCATGCTCGCCACCCGGCGCAAGGCCGCCGGGTTCCCCACCGGCAAGACCTTCGCCCTCTGGGACGAGACAGCCTCCTCGATCCCGGCCCCGACCCAGCAGGCCCTGCGGACCCTGGAATGGATCCACCGCAAGGAGAACCTCGTCGTCTGCGGACCCTCCGGCACCGGCAAGACCTTCTTCCTCGAGGCCCTGGGCCAACAGGCCGTCGAGGAAGGCAAGCGGGTCGCCTGGTTCACCCTCGAGGACCTCGGCGCGCTCATCCGCGCCCACCGGGCCGACGACACCGTGACCAAGGCCGTGGCCCGGATCCTGCGCGCCGACCTCGTCGTGATCGACGACATCGGCCTGCTTGCAGTGGCCACCGACGCCGCCGAGGGCCTCTACCGGGTCGTGGACGCCGCCTACGAGAAACGCTCCGTGGCCGTGTCCTCGAACCTGCACCCCGCCGGCTTCGACGAGCTCATGCCCAAGACCCTGGCCACCGCCACCGTGGACCGGCTCCTCCACCACGCCCACGTCTGCCAAACCACCGGCGACTCCGTCCGACTCACCCAGGCCCTGGCCGGAAAGGGAGTCATGCCACTGACCTAGACACCACCAGTGGCCGGCACCAACCACCCGTCCCGCGGGCAAACCAGCCGGCCACCAGTGGGCACTTTCCCTGGCCACCAGCGGGCAGAACCGCTGGCCGCCCACGGGCAATTCCTACTGGCCGTTGACAGCCCGCCCACGACCGTCTGGTCGGACGGCGGCACGGCGAAGTTGTGCCGCGTCACCGGGATCGGGCCGGCCTCCGCGCCCCGCCGGCCGGGATGGGCCACGTGGATCGCGCGGTCGGCATCCCAAAGGTCCAGTCCCCAGAGCCTCGCCGCGGAACCGAAGCAATAGACGGGCCGCGTCCGGGCGGCCAGCGCATGGGCGTGGATCTCCACCACGGCCCTCTCCCACGGTGCCAGGGCGGACATCAGCACCGCGGGCACGTAGACCGAGCGCCTCAACCGCTCGACGCGGCGTCCTTCCACCTCCCGGCGGATGTCGCCGGGGCCCAGCCCCCGCCGTTCCAGGTCGTTCGTGGTCGCGAGGGCGTCGAGGGCCGTCTGGAGCGACGGGGAGCGGCGGATGCTGGGCGAAGACGAGGCCATGTCCGGCATTCTGGCCGCCCCGTCCCTGCCGTTCGGGCCGCTCCGCGACGATGTGGATGAGACACGACCGGAACCGCGCTGTGGAGGGACCGTCGCCGCGGAGCGCCGCCGGTGCCTGGGGCGGCCGGGAGCGTCCGCAGTCCCCGGCGACGACGCGGCCGCCTGGCCGCTCCCGCTCCACGTCGCCCCGGGGACGGTCCGCCACATCATGGTTTGGCGGAGATGTCACCCCTAGCAAACCCCGACATCGCAGCCGAAACCCCGATCTCGCGGACGAAAGGGCGACATTGCGCGGAGAGGGTGACTTCGCGGGGCCGGCCCGGTCGGAACGGCCGGGGTGCGTCAGTGCGTCAGCCGAGGCGCCCCAGCCGAGGCGCCCCAGCCGAGGCGCCCCAGCCGGGGTGCGTCAGTGCGTCGGCCGAGGCGCCTCAGTCGAGGTGCGTCGGCGCGAACATCCGCAGCAGCGTCTCGACGACCACGACGTTCGGCCCCTCCCCCGCGAACGCGTCCTCGAGCGCGCCGCGCACGCCGTCGGGCCCGACCCGCCGGGCGGGGACCCCGAACGACTCGGCCAGCGCCACGAAGTCCGGCCGCGCCAGCTCGGTCGCCGTCGCCTTGCCGAAGGTCTCGGTCATGTACTCGCGCAGGATCCCGTAGCCGCCGTCGTCGACGATCAGCCACGTCACGGGCACGTCGTGCTGGCGCGCCGTGGCCAGCTCCGCGATCGAGTACATGGCCGACCCGTCGCCGGAGACGGCGAGCACGCGCGCGCCGTTCCCGGTACGTCCCGTCGCCGCCAGACCCACGGCCCCGCCGATCGCGGAGGGGAAGCCGAACCCGAGGCCGCCGGCGCCCTGCGCGGAGTGGAACTGCCCGGACCGGGAGTCCCAGCAGGACCAGCCCCAGTAGGCGGCGATCGTCATGTCCCAGAACGTCTGCATCGCGTCCGGCACGGCGGCCCGGATGTCCGCCATGAACCGGCGCTCCAGCCCCAGGTCCTGGGCGTCGAGGCGCGCCCGGACCTTGGCCAGCGTGTCCGCGACGACCTCCTCGGGGTGCCGCCCGTGCCAGTCGCGCGCGGCGGGCCCCCCGCCCCGGGACAGGGCCTCGTCGAGGTACTCCAGCGCCGCCCGGGCGTCGGCCCGGATGCCGAGGGCCGGGACGTTGGATTCCAGCACGCGCGGCTCGGCGTCGATCTGGATCATCCGGCCGCGCGGGGCCAGCGTGAAGTAGTTGGACGTGACCTCGCCCAGCGAGGAGCCCACGACGATGAGCACGTCCGCGTCCTCGAGCACCTCGGTGGTGTGCCGGTCCTCGACCCATGACTGCAGGGAGAGCGGGTGCTCCCACGGGAAGGCGCCGTTGCCGCCGGGCGAGCAGATCACCGGGGCGGACAGCCGCTCGGCCACGCGCCTTAGCGAGTCCTCGGCCCCGGCCCGGCGCACGCCGCCCCCGGCGACGATGGCGGGCCTGCGGGCCCCGTCCAGCCAGCGGACGGCCTCGTCGATCAGTTCCGTGCGCGGCGGATGGTCGTAGGCCTCGGCGAGCGCGTCCTGCACGGGCGGGACCTGCGTCGGCGCCAGCAGCACGTCCTGCGGCACCTCGACCCAGACCGGTCCCTGCGGCACGGTGACCGCGTCGGCCCAGGCGTCCTGGATCGCGGACGGGATGCCGGAGGCGTGGTGGACGGTGCGCTGGGACTTGGTGACGTTGGCGGCGGAGGCCTTCTGGTCGTCGAGCTGGTGCAGCATCCCCTTGCGCCGGGCGCCGAGCCCGGAGAGCGGGATCTGGCTCGCCACGACGACCAGGGGCACGCCGGTCGCGTAGGCCTCCTGCAGCCCCGCGAGCGAGGTCAGCGCGCCCGGGCCGGTGGACAGGAACAGGACCCCGACCTCGCCCGTGGCGCGGCTGTAGCCGTCGGCGGCGAACGCCGAGTTGTTCTCGACGCGGGAGGAGACGAAGCGCAGGTCGGAGCGGGACAGGGCGTCGAAGAGCCCCAGCGCGTGCTGGCCGGGGATGCCGAAGACCGTGCGTGTGCCGAGCGCGGCCAGCGTCTCGACGACGAGGTCGCCGCCGTTGCGCTGGGCCGTGGCGGTGGACGACGGCGGCGCCGCCGCGGCGGACGACGACGGCGCAGCGGGCGCCCCGGGCTCCGCGGGCGCGGTCCGGGCGTCGGTGGTGGCGTCGCTCCGGCCGGTCATGCCCGGGCCTCCCCCGCCGCGGCGGTCCGGGCGGCGCGGTCCGCGCGCAGGTCCGCCATGAGGGTCACGAGGTCGTAGGCCACGTGCGAGGCGGCGACGCCGGTGAGCTCCGCGTGGTCGTACGCGGGCGCGACCTCGACGACGTCGGCGCCGACCAGGTTGAGTCCGCGCAGGCCGCGCAGGATCTCCAGCAGTTCGCGGCTGGTCATGCCGCCGGCCTCCGGCGTGCCCGTGCCGGGCGCGTGGGCCGGGTCGAGGACGTCGATGTCGACGGACACGTAGAGCGGCCGGGAGCCGATCCGGTCCCGCAGCTTCGCGACGACCTCGTCGACGCCCTGGCGGAAGACGTCCGAGCTGGTGACGATGCCGAAGCCGAAGCGCCGGTCGTCCTCGAGGTCGCGCTTGCCGTAGAGCGGCCCGCGCGTGCCGACGTGGCTGATCGCCTCCGTGTCGAGGATGCCCTCCTCGACGGCCCGGCGGAACGGGGTGCCGTGCGTGTATTCGGCGCCGAAGTAGGTGTCCCACGTATCCAGGTGGGCGTCGAAGTGGAGCAGCGCGACGGGTTCGCCGGCGCGCTCCGAGGCGGCGCGCAGCAGGGGCAGCGCGATGGTGTGGTCGCCGCCGAGCGTCAGCAGCGAGGCGCCGTCGGCCGTCAGGTCCAGTGCGTTGGCCTGGACGGTCTCGATGGCCTCGTGGATGTTGAAGGGGTTGACCGCCATGTCCCCGGCGTCGGCGACCTGGACGTTCTCGAACGGGCTGACGTCGAGGGCCGGGTTGTAGGGGCGCAGCAGCCGCGAGGACTCGCGGACGTGGTTCGCGCCGAAGCGCGCCCCCGGGCGGTAGGAGACTCCGGCGTCGAACGGGACGCCGACCACCTTGATGCCGGCCGAGTCGACCTGGTCGAGCCGGGGCAGCCGCGCGTACGTGGCCGCGCCGGCGAAGCGCGGGATGCGGGAGGAGTCGATGGGGCCCAGGTGCCCGTTGGCTTCGATGCGGATGTCTTCCATGGTTCTCCTTGCGGGGACCGACGGTCCGGCGGGGACGCGGTCCGAGCAGCGGAGTTGCGCGTCAGGAAACAACTGTTTTCAGTCAGAATCCTAGGTGTGATGGCGGTTACGCGTCAACCGCGGAGCGCCGCCGGTCTGGGCGAGCGCCGCCGAGCCCCCATCGCGCAAGCCCCCGCCCTCGCCACCAGTGGGGGGCATGACTCCGGCCGGCCCCCGCGGGAAGCCGGCCGGAAGGGGCGGCCACGCCGCCCGGGTGATTGCTAGGCCGTCCGGTGGTGGTGCTCCCGGTGCCCGGCGATGCTCGGCTTGAGGGCGAGCAGCGTGGCCACGAGCGCGACGACGCCCGTGCCCCAGGCGGTCCAGGCGGCGGCCATCACGTCGGAGAAGCCGCCCAGCCACGGCGAAATGGCGAGCACCAGGGCGATCACGGCCTGGGCCCATTCGATGCCCGGCATATCCACCGAGGCGAGGTTCGCCAGCCCCGCCACCACCAGCAGGACGCCCAGCGTCAACAGCAGGCCCATGGCCGCGCCGGTGACCTCGAGCCACAGCACCGACAGTGCGGCGAACAGCCCGCACGCGACGACGATCCAGTCCTGCCACCGCGTCCACTTCTTCATGTTCCGCAACTCCTTGAAGTGCCGCCGTTCGCGGCGGCCAGGCGGGCGGGGCGGCCTGCCCCACCATGGCATCAGGTTGGGGCCGCTCCGCCGGGGTGTCGATTGGCGTGGGGCACAGGATTCGGGCCGCCGCGCTGGGGTGCAGCACAGCGGCGACAGGCCAGGGCGGCGCAGCGGCGGGGACGGCGTCAGGCGGCGGGGTCAGCGCGCGGCGGCGGGGACCAGCGTCCACAAGACGACGGCGGGCTCGTCCGAAGGGTTCAACCACGTGTGCGGCTCGCGCCCCGGAAAGGTGACGGTGTCGCCGGCCGCGAGCTCGAACCGGTCCCCCGTGAGGACCAGGACGAACCGCCCCGAGACCACGTGCAGGACCTCGGCCTCGCAGTCGACGGAGTACATCTCCTCCTCGCCGGAGCCGTGGGGCTCGATCTCGGCGCGGATGACCTGGAGCCGGCGCTCCGAGCGGGCCGTCAGCAGCTGCTCGCGGATCCCGTGGCCCCCCAGGGACACGCGCGGCGCCTCGTCGAGCCGCACCACGTGCGTCTCCGGCTGTTCGAACAGTTCGCCGACGGACACGGAGAGCACCTGGCACAGCGTGACGAGGGAGGCGACCGATGGCGACGTCAGGTCGCGCTCCACCCGCGAGAGGAACCCCTTCGTGAGTCCGGTGGACGCGGCGAGCTGCTCGATCGTCATCCGCTGCGCCTGGCGGGCCGCGCGCAGGCGCGAACCGATCGCCACCGGCGTGTTGCTGGGCTCGACGGGCAGGGCCTTCATGCGGGGACAACCTTCGGTCTAGGGCGGCGGGCGGTTCCGGCGCTCGGATCAGCCTAAGCCAGGGGCGGGTGTCGTCCGCCTCACATTAACTCCCCTGCGCAACATTTGTTTACCCGGAAGCGCCGCGGCGGCGGCGTGAGGCGCGTCACGGAGGGGTTGGGTTCGGATCGCCTCCTCGCTACTGTGGAGGAAATGCTTCATGAGACGCGGCGCACAGCTCCGACTGGCCGCGCACCAACCCGGGTTCGAGTGGGTGGTTCGGATGACGAAGCGGCCCGCGGAACACCCCGCCGGGTAAGAACACAGAGAGGAACCCCGTGGCGAACACGGTCCCCGTCCTGCCCATCGTCGATTCCCTGCTCGGCACCGTGACCATCCGGCACGCCGGACGCTGGGTCCGGTTCATCGCCCCCTATCCCGGCGAGCTGGACCGGGCGCTGCGCAACGCGGCCCGCCGCCCCGACTTCGAGCCGGACTCGGGCGCCCTGACGGTGCGGGTGCCGAGCGCCGGACGCGCCGATGGCAACCCGCTGGTCTTTTTCCTCGAGCGCCTGCCCGAGCCCGCCCCCGCGCGGGAGCCGGTGGCCGCGAGCTAGCCCACAGGGGCCCGCCCGGCGGCACCGCCGTCGGTAGACTGGGGCTGACCGATCCGGAGGAACACCCCCATGGCCCCCGAGACGCGCACCGGCGCCTCAGACCCCACCCGCCAGGACATCCGCCGTTGGCGCCGCTACCTCGCGGACGAGCGCGCCGAGGGCGCGATCTACCGCGAGCTGGCCTCGCGCCGCGGCGGCGACGAGCGACTGATCCTGCTCGGCCTGGCGGACGCCGAGCGGCGTCACGAGCAGCACTGGCTCGACCTGCTCGGCGAGCACGCGGACCACCGGGCCCGGCCCTCCGCGCGCCGCACCCTGCTGCGGTTCCTGGCCCGTCACTTCGGCTCCGTGTTCGTCCTCGCCCTGGCCCAGCGCGCCGAGTCCGACTCCCCGTACGCCCAGGACAAGGACGCGACCCCGCGGATGTACGCGGACGAGCAGGTGCACGAGGAGGTGGTGCGCGGCCTGGCCGTGCGCGGCCGCGCCCGCATGTCCGGGAACTTCCGCGCCGCCGTGTTCGGGGCCAACGACGGGCTGGTCTCCAACCTGGCCCTCGTCATGGGTGTCGGGGCGGCCGGTCTGGCGCCCGGCATCATCCTGCTCACCGGCATCTCCGGGCTGCTCGCGGGCGCCCTGTCGATGGCCGCCGGCGAGTTCGTCTCCGTCCGCTCCCAGCGCGAGCTGCTCTCCGCGTCCCGGCCCACGCAGGTCACGCTCGAGGCGGCCCCGCACCTGGACCTGGACGCCAACGAACTCGTGCTCGTGTACAAGGCGCGCGGGATGTCCCAGGAGGACGCCGAGCACCGCGCGGCGGAGCGCCTCGGCTACTTCGAGTGCGACTGCAACCCCTCGTTCTCCCTCCAGCCGGAGAAGGAGGACGAGCAGTCGGACGACGAGCACGAGACCGTCGGCTCCGCGCTGGGCGCCTCCGCGGCGAGCTTCGGCTTCTTCGCCTCCGGCGCGCTCGTGCCGATCCTGCCCTACCTGCTCGGCCTGACGGGCCCCACGGCCGTCGTCGTCGCCGCCGTCCTGGTCGGGCTGGCCCTGCTGCTGACCGGCGGCGTCGTCGGACTGCTCTCCGGCGCCTCGCCGCTGAAGCGGGGGCTGCGCCAGCTCGCGATCGGCTACGGCGCGGCGGCCGTGACCTACGCGCTCGGGCTCGCGTTCGGCACCACCGCGCTCTGACCCGGACCGGGGCCGATCCGCTCCAGCGCCTCGTCGACGCCGTCCACGAGGTGGATCGAGTCGGCCATGTCCCGGCCCTCCGCGAGCGTGCGCAGCAGCGGCCAGGCCGGCAGCTCCTCCGTCCAGTACCGGCGCCCCACCAGGACCATCGGCGTCACGGTCTCCGCGGCCCCGTAGTAGTTCTCGCACGCGTCCTGGAAGACCTCCTGCACGGTGCCGGCCGCGCCGGGCAGGAACACGATCCCGCCCGTGGAGACGCGGAGCAACACGGCCTCGCGCAGGGCGTTCGCGAAGTACTTGGCGATGTGGGTCGCGAACATGTTCGGCGGCTCGTGGCCGTAGAACCACGTGGGAATGCCGAGGCTCGGCCCGCCGGCGCCGACGCGCCCCAGCACCGCGGCCGCGGCCCGGGCCCACTCCGTGACGGAGGGCGCGAACGACGGCGCCGCGGCGAGCAGGCCCAGCGCCTCGTCGAGCGCGCCGTCCCCGGCCGCGGACACGTACGCCCCGAGGTTCGCCGCCTCCATCGCGCCGGGCCCGCCGCCGGTGGCGACCGCGTGCCCGGCCCGGGCCAGGCCCAGTCCCAGGCGGGCCGCGTCCGCGTAGCCGCGCCTGCCCCGGCCCGCCGCGTGCCCGCCCATGACGCCGACGACGCGGTCCCCGGCGAGCGCCCCGCCGCCGCCGAGGGCGGCCGTCAGCGCCGAGCCGACGGCATGGTCGTGCAGCGTCGTCGCCAGGGCCGCGTCCACGGTCCGGGCCGCCGGCCGCCGCCGCGTCCAGGCGTAGACGCGGGCGTCGAGCGTCTCCTCGTAGGGCCGGGTGGCGATGTCCCCGTAGAGCTCGGCCGCCGAGTAGAGGCCGGAGCGGTAGGCGTCGAACGGGACGCCGGGCAGGGTCGGGAACACCAGGGCGCCCCGGGCACGCAGGGAGTCCTCCAGCCCGGGCGCCAGTTCGCAGCCCAGGAACACGGCCCCGGAGACGTCGAGCCGCTTGAGCACGGCCGCGCGTCCGGTGAGGTCCACCGACTGCACGTGCCAGCCGGCGATCCGTCCCGGGTGCCGGCGGCGGTCGAGCGCCGCCGCGGAGCGGGCGTCGAAGGCCTCGAGACTGTCCACGTCGAGTTCGCGGGGCATCGGGTCCAGGGCCGGCGTGCTCATGGGGACACCCTACGGCGCGGCTGTGCGCGCCGGGATGGCCCCCGGGCCGTGGCGTCCGCGCGCGCCGGCGCAGGATTCGCGGCCGGGGCGCGCCCGTGAAACGATAGGAGGATGCCCGAACTCGCGTTCCCGCTCGTTGATGCCCGTGAGATCCTCCGTGTCGTCGGCGGGGCCGCGTTCACCCGCGGCAAGGGGTACGCGAGCGGGGGGAACGTGCTCGAACCGCGGTGGGACGAGGCGTCCGGCCGGCTCTCCTCCCCCGTGGCCGGCACCGAGTCCGTCGCCTACCGCACGCGCGTGGACCTCGTGCAGAAGAAGGGCGCGTGGGCCATCGCCTCCACGCACTGCACCTGCCCCGTCGGTGCGGACTGCAAGCACGCGGCCGCGCTGCTCATCCGCTCGAACTCCCTGCACCTGCAGGCCCGCGACCAAATCATCGTGGACACCACCGCCACGCCGCCCGCGTGGGAGGAGAGCCTGCGCCCGCTGCTGGCGGCCGGCGCCGACGCGGCACCCGCCCCCGCCCGGCGGCCCGGCCGGGCCGCGGACCGGGACGCGCTGCAGGACATGGCGCTGCAGTTCGACCTGCAGGACACCACCGTGGCCGCCCACCGGCAGTGGGCGCCCGGCTCAGGGGTCGGCCACCAGAAGGCGGCGACCCGGCGCTTCCGCCTCGGCGTGCGCCCCATGGTCCGCTCCGCGGGCAACGGCCGCTGGGTGCGTGGGAACCTGCGCTGGAACACGATCAGCTTCAAGACGTACGGCCTGAACCTGGACGCGGAGCAGCACCGCTGGTTCTGCCAGTTCGTCCCGCTCTACCGCGCCAACGGGCAGCTGTACTTCGGCGAGGACAACGACTGGCTCTACCTGGACGAGTTCTCCTCGCCGCTTCTGTGGCCGCTGCTCGCCGAGGCCGGATCGCTCGGGATCGACCTCATCGGCACGGACCCGGCCACGCGGATCCAATTGGCCGCGCCGGCCGCCGTCGCGCTCGACGCGCACCGCGTCCCGGCCGCGGCGGGCGCCGGGGTGCCGGACGGCGACGCGGGCACCCCGGGGGCCGACGGCGGCGCCGGGTCCGGCCAGCCCGACGGCGGCGCCCCCGGCGACCTGGTCCTGCGCCCGGTGCTCGCCCTCGATGGCCGGCCGGTGGCGCTGGAGCCGGGGCTGCCGTGCGGGCCGATCGGCACGCACGGGGCGTACGTCGCGGAGCCGGACGGCTCGGCGGTCGTGCTGGCCCCGGCGGCGTCCGGGCGGTGGGACCCCGCGGAGCTGCAGGCGCTGCGCGAGCCGGCCACGGTGACCGTGCCGGCCGCCGACGTCGAGGGGTTCACGGCCCGGGTCCACCCGCGGCTGGGGCGGCGCATCGCCGTGACCAGCCTGGACGGGAGCGTCGACCTGCCGGAGATCCTGCCGCCCACCCTGGTCCTGGACGTCACGTACCCGGGCGGCGACGCCGTCGAGTTGGCGTGGCGCTTCGACTACGGGCCGGTCGAGCCGGACGCCGACACCCGCGACGCGGCCGCAGAGACGGCCCTGGAGCGGGCCGCCCTGGACGTGCTGCAGCGCTCCCCCGCCCTCGCCGCGGGCGTGCTGGCGCCGAAGTCGCTGCACGGGCTGGAGACCGTGGACTTCCTGCGGCGGGTCCTGCCCGCGCTGCGCGAGCTGGAGGACACCCGCGTCGTCGAGCACGGCACCCGCCCCGAGTACCGGGAGCTGACCGAATCGCCGGAGCTGACCGTCACGACCGTCGAGTCGGACAAGCGGGACTGGTTCGACCTGGGGCTGGTCGTCTCCGTCGGCGAACACCGCATCCCGTACGCGGACATCCTGCGGGCCCTCTCCCGCGGCCAGACCAAGATGCTCATGCCGGACCGCACCTGGTTCTCGCTGGAGCAGCCGCTCTTCGACAAGCTGCGCTCCCTCGTCGCGGAGGCGAGCCAGCTCTCCGACAAGCCCGGGGAGCTGCGGCTGACCCGCTACCAGGCGTCGCTGTGGGAGGAGCTGGACGCGCTCGCGACGCAGACCGAGGGGCCCGACTCCTGGTATTCCGGCGTCGGCTCGCTGCTCACGCTCGCCGAGGCCGAGCCCGCGCCGCTGCCGGCGGGGCTCAACGCTCAGCTGCGTCCCTACCAGCGCGAGGGGTTCACGTGGCTGGCCCGCCTGTGGCGGCAGGGGCTCGGCGGCGTTCTGGCGGACGACATGGGCCTGGGCAAGACCGTCCAGGCGCTCGCCCTGGTCCTGCACGCCCACGAGCAATGGGCGGCCCAGCCGGCGGACCAGGAGGCCGCCGGCGCGGCGGCCCCGGGCACGGAGGGGGCGCCGCCGTCGTCCCCGCTGGAGCCGGGCCCGTTCCTGGTGGTCGCGCCGACCTCCGTCGTCGGCAACTGGGTGGAGGAGGCCGCGAAGTTCGCCCCCTCCCTGCGCGTGACCGCCGTGACCGACACGCAGGGCCGGGCCAGCCGGACGCTGGCGCAGACGGCGGCCGACCACGACATCGTCGTCACCTCGTACACCCTGTTCCGGCTCGACCAGGAGGCCTACACGGCCCAGGCGTGGGCGGGGCTGGTGCTCGACGAGGCGCAGTTCGTGAAGAACAAGGCGACCAAGGCCCACCACGCCGCGCGGGACCTCGACGCCCGGTTCAAGCTCGCGATCACCGGCACGCCGATGGAGAACAACCTCATGGAGCTGTGGTCGATCTTCGCCATCGTCTCCCCCGGCCTGTTCCCCTCCGCGGTGCGCTTCGGCGAGCACTACGCCCGCCCCATCGAGAAGCAGGGCCTGCCCGAGCCGCTGTCCCGGCTGCGCCGCCGCGTGCGCCCGTTCATGCTGCGCCGCACCAAGGACGCCGTCGTCACCGACCTGCCGCCCAAGCAGGAGCAGGTCCTGCACGTGGAGCTGGCGCCCCGGCACCGCAAGGTCTACGACACGCACCTGCAGCGGGAGCGGCAGAAGATCCTGCGCCTGGTCGAGGACATGGACAAGAACCGGTTCACGATCTTCCAGTCGCTGACGCTGCTGCGGATGCTCTCCCTCGACGCGTCCCTGGTGGACCCGGAGCAGTACGAGGGGGTGCCCAGCGCCAAGCTGGACCTGCTGTTCGAGCAGCTGGAGGACATCCTGGCGGAGGGGCACCGGGTGCTGGTGTTCAGCCAGTTCACGTCGTTCCTCAAGAAGGCCGCCGCCCGCCTGCAGGCCGAGAAGGTCCCCTACGCCTACCTGGACGGCTCCACCCGGAAGCGCTCCGACGTCATCGAGTCGTTCAAGGCCGGCGACGCGCCGGTGTTCCTGATCTCGCTCAAGGCCGGCGGTTTCGGCCTGAACCTCACGGAGGCCGACTACTGCTTCCTGCTGGACCCGTGGTGGAACCCCGCCGCGGAGTCCCAGGCCGTGGACCGGGCGCACCGGATCGGGCAGACGCGCAACGTCATGGTGTACCGGATGGTCGCCCAGGACACGATCGAGGAGAAGGTCGTCGCGCTGCAGGACGCCAAGCGGCAGCTGATCTCCTCCGTCATGGACGAGGGCGAGGGCTTCGGGGCCGCGCTGACGGCGGACGACATCCGGTCGCTGCTCGCGGACTGACGCGCGGGCGCCGGGCCGGGGTCAGGGCGGCGGACGCGCCGGGCCGGGGCGGGGCCGCAGACTCCTGCAAACGGCGCAGGCGGTTAAAACGGCCTGCGCCGTTCACATCTGCCTGCGCTGTGTTCGGCGGGCTTCGCCGTAGGCGCCGTGCGCGGCTCGCTGCGCCGTACGCGGCGGGCGTTCCGGCCGCCATTCCCAACCGACGGGGGCGGCCGCTAGGCTGATTGCGCTTCACGAGACATGGCCCGGCCGCATGGCCGGCGGCTCCGACCGGCCATGCACCAACCCGAGAGTGCGGGCGCCCCAGCGCGTCCCGGATTGTTCGCCGGGTGGTTCGGATGACGAAGCGGCCCGCGGCAGCCGCGGCGGGCAACGACAATCCGAAAGGACACGCCATGCAGGCCCCGCACCCCACCCGGCTTCCCAGCCCCCACCTCCAGGTCCCCGAGCAGGCCGGGGAGCCCCGGTTCCGCGGCGACTGGATCGACGCCCGCCTGGTCCTGGGCCGGGGCACGGTCCGCGTTCTCGCGGGCGGGCTCGACCGGACCCTGGTCCCCGACGACTTCCGGGCCCTCGCGGCGTCCGTGCCGGAGGGCGGCCGGGCCCGCGTCCAGTTCAACCCGGACCTCGGCCGCCTGCTCGTGCCGGGCGGGCACGCGCGCGGCGGGCGGTCGTTCTTCCGGCTCGCTCCCGCGGTCAGCCGAGGCGGAGCATGACCTTCGACGAGCCGGTCGACCGGTCGGCGGCGAGCTCGAAGCCGCGGACGGCGTCGTCGAGCCCCACCTCGTGGGTGATGAGCGGTGCGACGTCGACGCCGGAGGCCATGAGCCCGAGCGCGTCGGTGATCTCGTCCACGAAGCGGTAGGACCCCCGGTAGTCGATCTCCCGCGTGACCAGGTTCCCCAGGGCGGCGGAGACCTCCCCCGCCGGAAGGTTGCCGACCTGGACCAGCACGCCGCCGCGGCGCACGGCGCCGATGACTCCCCCGAGCGCCCGCGGCGCGCCGGAGGCCTCGATCGCGACGTCGACGTCCCGCGGGAGGGCCTCGCCCCGCCCGGGGTTGGCGGTCTCGTCGGCGCCCATCCGGCCGGCGATGTCGAGCGCGGCGTCGGAGAGGTCGGCCGCGGCCACGTGGGCGGCGCCGCGCGCCTTGGCCGCGGCGACGGCCAGCGCCCCGATCGGACCGCAGCCGTTGACGAGCACCCTGCGGCCGGCGACGTTGCCGGCCCGCGCCACGGCGTGGAGGGCGACGCCGAACGGCTCGGCGACGGCGGCCTGGCGCGTGGAGACGCCGTCGGGCACGGCGCGCAGCTGCCCGGGCCGGACGGCGCGGTAGCCGCTGAAGGCGCCCTGCTCGTGCGGCTCGAAGGCCGCGGAGCCGAAGTAGCGCACCTCGGGCCAAAGGTTGGTCCGCCCCGCCGTCTCGGCGGGCACGTCGTGCTCTCCGACGAGCGTCGCCGGGTGGACGGTCACCGGCGTGCCGACGGCGATGCCCCGGACGGCCAGCTCCTGCGCGGCCGCCTCCCCGACGGCGGCGACGCGTCCCGCCACCTCGTGGCCCAGGACCAGCGGCGCCCGGAGGACGGCGGTGCCGGAGGCCCCGCCCTTCCAGTACGCGATGTCGGAGCCGCAGATCCCGCCCCACTCCATGGCGACCAGGACCTGGTCCGGGCCGCAGACCGGGTCCGGGACCTCCTCGACCCGCAGGTCGCCCTTGCCGTGCACGACGACAGCCTTCATGCCGCTTCTCCCTTTCCCGCCGCTACAGCGTGTTGACCAGGCCCATGACGCCGACGAAGAAGATCGCGGCCGCGGAGACGACGAGCATGGCGGTGAACGCCTTGCCGTCCCTGACCCGCGGGTCGGTCTGCCGGCGGGACAGGTAGACCGTCGCGGCCGCGACGCCCATGAGGAAGACGGCGTTGAGGATGCCCGCGAGGACGACGAGGGCCAGGGGCGAGGAGACCAGCGTGCCGAACACGCCCCAGGTGATGGGCAGGACGATCATGATCACCCGCATCCACCGGTCGCGCTGCTGCTGGTTGTTCCAGTCGAACGCGCCGAACACGGCCAGCGTGTTCCCGACTTGGCGGCCGAGGCTGGGGACATTGGCGATGATCGTCTTGAACAGCGCGACGCCGGCGCCCGCGAGGAACAGGGCGGCGCCCCACTGGCCGACGGCGGTGGAGAAGATGCTCGAGATCGTGGTCATGACCTCGTCGCCCTTCGGGACGATCCCCTGCGGGTGCAGGACCGCGGCGCCGAGCATGTAGAACGCCGCGGTGGAGACCGTGTAGATGACCCAGGAGACCCAGGCGTCGAGCTTCATGACCGAGATCCAGCCCCGGGCGCGCCGGGCCCAGGACTCGGAGCCGTCGTTGGGGCCGGACCAGGCTGCGTAGCCCTTCTCGACGCACCAGTACGTGTAGGCGGTGATCTCGCCGGCCCCGACGCCGGTCATGCCGAACATGGACAGGGCGATGCCCATGGCGCCGAGCGCCACCTGGAAGCGCATGCCGTCCGCGAGGTCGGCCGCGGACCAGGAGAAGTCGGTGCCCTGGATGACGAAGACCATGGCGACGGCGAAGACCGTCACGAGCAGGACCAGGACGGTCGAGAGGCGCTCGACGACGGCGTAGCGGTTCGTGACGTGCACGGCGATCGCGACGGCCACTAGGATGCCCACCCAGCCGGCGATGGACACGAACGAGTACGGGTCGGCGCCGCCGAGGGGCAGCAGCGAGGAGAACGCGAAGGCGGACGCGGTGATCACGCCGGCCTGCCCGGTGAGGAACTGCACGAACATCAGCAGGACGAGCCACGCCATCCACCCGCGCTTGGCGATCTTCGGCGGGACCTCGTTGTAGCCGGTGACGGCGACCTTGCCCGTGGAGATGGACCAGCGGCCGAGCTCGATCTGCACCCACACCTTGATGAACGTGGAGACGAGCACCAGCCACAGGAGCATGAAGCCGATTTCCGCGCCCAGCGTGGTGGCCGTCAGCAGCTCGCCGGAGCCGACGACGGCGGCGGAGGTGATCATGCCCGGGCCGAGGAACCGCAGGCGGCCCCTCAGGGTCGTGGGCGGCTCCTGGATGTCCCTCGGGTCGAGGGCGTACGGGTCGGCCGGCTCCCGGACCTCGGGGGCCGGGGCAACATCGCGGGTGGACATGGGGACTCCTTTGTCGGTGGGACGGCGCCGCGCGCCGGGTGCCGGTTCCGGCCGGCCCCGGCGCGGGGGGGGGGGGGGGGGGGGGGGGTCATGGACCACAAAAAACAAAAAAAGCACCCCCCCCC
>NZ_JBXAEW010000021.1:0-51778 GCF_056782315.1 Arthrobacter paludis | reverse complement strand
GGACGCCTCTCCTCTCGGGGTCCTGTTCCCGCCCGCCCCCGCCCCGCGGCGCTCGGGCCCGGCACGGCCTCCGGACCCCAGCACGCTAGCGGCCGTCCCCTCCCGCCGCTAAATAGTTGCCACGAGTTGCACGCGCGGCTCCCCTACGGAACGAGCATCACCTTCGTGGCGCGCCGTTCGTCCATGGCGCGGTACGCCTCCGCCGCCTCCTCGAGCGGCATCACGGAGTCGAACACGAGCCCGGGGTTGATGGCCCCGGAGAGCACGTCCTCCAGCAGCTCGGGGATGTAGTTGCGGGTGGACGCCGCCCCGCCGGCGACGGAGATGTTCTTGGAGAACAGGACGCCGATGGGCAGTTCGGCACCGCCGGCCGGGACGCCGACGAAGCCCACGGCGCCGCCCGGCCGGGTGGAGCGAAGCGCCTGGTCCATGGACTCGGCCGTCCCGACGCACTCGAGGACGGAGTCGGCCGCGACCCCGCCGAGGAGGTCCCGCACCCGCCCGGCCGCCTCGCGCCCGCGCTCGGGCACGACGTCGGTCGCCCCGAACGCCGTCGCGATCGCGGCCCGGTCCTCGTGGCGGGACATGGCGATGATCCGCTCCGCGCCGAGGCGCTTCGCGGCCAGGACGCCGCACAGCCCGACGGCGCCGTCGCCCACCACGACCACGGTCCGCCCGGGCCCGGCCTGGGCCGCGAGCGCGGCGTGGTGCCCGGTGCCCAGCACGTCGGAGAGGGTCAGCAGCGACTTGGCGAGGGCCTCGTCCGGTTCGGCGACCCCGGGGACCGGGACCAGTGTGCCGTCGGCGTGGGGCACGCGCACCGCCTCGCCCTGGCCGCCCTCGACGGGGTCCCCGTGCTCGTCCCGGCCGCCCCAGATGGCGCGCCGCTCGCAGGCGACCTGCACTCCGTTGCGGCAGTTCGGGCACGTCCCGCAGCTGTTCGCCCACGGCGCGATGACGAAGTCGCCGGGCCGGAGCGTGGCCACGGCGTCGCCGACCTCGGTGACGGTGCCGATGAACTCGTGTCCGATGGGGTGCGGGTCGCCGGGGTCCCGGACGCCGCGGTAGGGCCAGAGGTCGGAACCGCAGACGCAGGCGGCGTGGACCCTGACGACGGCGTCCGTGCCGCGCAGGACGCGCGGCTCCGGCCGGTCCTCGACGCGGATGTCACGGGGGCCGTGGATGATGGTGGCGCGCATGGTCCTCCTTGCGGTGCGGTTCCGGGGTCGTCCATCAGCCTAGGCCCAGACGGCAACGGCCGCCGCCCTCCGGGGAGGGCGGCGGCCGTTGGCGCGGGGCGCGGGGGCCTAGAGGTTCGAGGGCTCCTCGTGCTCCGGGTAGACCTCGCGCAGCAGGTGCGCGGTCTCGGACGGGGTCTTGCCGACCTTCACGCCCGCGGCCTCGAGGGCCTCCTTCTTGGCCTGGGCCGTGCCGGAGGAGCCGGAGACGATGGCGCCGGCGTGGCCCATGGTCTTGCCCTCCGGGGCGGTGAAGCCCGCGACGTAGCCGACGACCGGCTTCGTGACGTTGTTCTTGATGAACTCGGCCGCGCGCTCCTCGGCGTCGCCGCCGATCTCGCCGATCATGACGATCGCCTTGGTCTCCGGGTCCGCCTCGAACGCGGCCAGGGCGTCGATGTGGGTGGTGCCGATGACCGGGTCGCCGCCGATGCCGATGGCGGTGGAGAAGCCCAGGTCGCGCAGCTCGTACATCATCTGGTAGGTCAGGGTGCCGGACTTGGAGACCAGGCCGACACCGCCCTTGCCGGTGATGTTGGCGGGGGTGATGCCGACCAGCGACTCGCCCGGCGTGATGATGCCGGGGCAGTTCGGGCCGATGATGCGGGTGGTCTGGTTGCCCTCCGCGTCCTTCTTGGACTGGGCCAGGGCCCAGAACTCGGCGGAGTCCTGGACGGGCACGCCCTCGGTGATGACGACGACGAGGCCGATCTCGGCCTCGATGGCCTCGACGACGGCGTCCTTGGTGAACTTCGGCGGGACGAAGACGATCGAGACGTCGGCGCCGGTCTCGGCCATGGCCTCCTTGACGGAGCCGAACACGGGCAGCTCGAGTTCCGCGCCGTGCTGGTCCTTGTGGGAGACGGTCGTGCCGGCCTTCCGGGCGTTCACGCCGCCGACGATGTTGGTCCCGGCGTGCAGCATGCGCGCGGTGTGCTTGGAGCCCTCGCCGCCGGTGATGCCCTGGACGATGACCTTGGAGTCCTTGTTGATGAAGATAGCCATGTTTCTGTTCCCTCGGTCCTAGGCGTTGGCCAGCTCGGCGGCCTTGTCGGCGCCCTCGTCCATGGAGGTCGCCAGCGTGACCAGCGGGTGGTTGGCGTCGCGCAGGATGCGGCGGCCCTCGTCGACGTTGTTGCCGTCCAGGCGCACGACCAGCGGCTTGGTGGCCTTGTCGCCCAGGATCTCCAGGGCCTTGACGATGCCGTTGGCGACCGCGTCGCACGCGGTGATGCCGCCGAAGACGTTGACGAACACGGACTTGACCTGCGCGTCGTTGAGGATGACGTCCAGGCCGGAGGCCATGATCTCGGCGGAGGCGCCGCCGCCGATGTCCAGGAAGTTGGCGGGCTTGACGTTGCCGTGGTTCTCGCCGGCGTAGGCGACGACGTCGAGCGTGGACATGACCAGGCCCGCGCCGTTGCCGATGATGCCGACTTGGCCGTCGAGCTTGACGTAGTTCAGGCCGGCGGCCTTGGCCTTGGCCTCGAGCGGGTCGGCGGCGCCCTTGTCCTCGAGCTCCTCGTGCGCCGGGTGGCGGACCTCGGAGGCGTTTTCGTCGAGGGAGACCTTGCCGTCGAGGGCGATGATGTCGCCGGCGCCGGTCTTGACCAGCGGGTTGACCTCGACGAGGGTCGCGTCCTCGGCGGTGAAGACGCCCCAGAGCTTGACGATGGCCTCGGCGACCTTGGCGCGCAGCTCCTCGGGGAAGTTGGCGGCGGCGACGATCTCGTCGGCCTTGGCCTGGTCGATGCCGGCCAGCGGGTCGATGGCGACCTTGGCGAGCGCCTCGGGGCGCTCGACGGCCAGCTGCTCGATCTCCATGCCGCCCTCGACCGAGCACATGGCCAGGTAGTTGCGGTTGGCGCGGTCCAGCAGCACGGAGAAGTAGTACTCCTCCGCGATGTCGGCGCCCTGGGCGATCATCACCTTGTTGACGGTGTGGCCCTTGATGTCCATCCCGAGGATGTTGGTGGCGTGCTCGAACGCCTCGTCGGCGGTCTTGGCGACCTTCACGCCGCCGGCCTTGCCGCGGCCACCGACCTTCACCTGCGCCTTGACGACGACGACGCCGCCGATCTTTTCCGCGGCGGCCTTGGCCTCTTCGGGGGTGTGCGCGATGATTCCGGCGAGCACGGGTACACCGTGTGCCTCGAACAGATCGCGCGCCTGGTACTCATACAGGTCCACGGGATGGTGTCCTTCTGCGTCGAAGTCGTGTCGGTCGAGGGGCGGTCCCCTGCGGGCCCGTCCCACGCTGAACTCTAGTGCGTGGGCGCCGAGTGCCCCGCTTAGCGTATCCCTTTCGTGACCAACCGCACAGTTCTACGGTTTGTAGAGACGCGCGGCCGCGCGGTATGGGGACGACGCCGGCGGCGCCGCGGCTACGGGGCCTTCGTCAGGGGCGCGTACCGCAGCAGCAGCCTCTTCTCCTCCGCCGCGAACCGGACCTTCGCGACCGTCTTGTCCCCCGCGCCCTCGAGCGCGAGCACCACGCCCTCGCCGAACGTCGTGTGCCTCACGGCGTCGCCGACGGAGAGGGCGATGACCTCCTTGGCCGGCTGGACCCGGCCGGCGGCCCGCGCCGTCGGGGCGGTGCGCAGGGAGCTCCGCTCCGGGTCGCCGGAGCGGCGGCCCGCGGGCGCGCCGGCGCCCCAGTGGGACCCGTTGTCGTAGCGGCTGGCGGAGAAGTCGCGCCGGATGGAACCGCCGAACCCGCCCAGCGGCACGCGCGGGGTGCCCTCGCGCTTCCAGTCGAGCAGGGCCTGGGGGATCTCCTCGAGGAACTGGCTGGCCGGGTTGTACTGCGCCTGTCCCCACAGGCTGCGGGTCTCGGCGCGCGTGACGTAGAGCCGGCGCCGGGCCCTGGTGAGCCCGACGTACGCGAGGCGGCGCTCCTCGGCCAGCTCCTTCTCGTCGACCATGGAGCGCTGGTGCGGGAAGATCCCGTGCTCCATGCCGGTGAGGAACACGACCGGGAACTCCAGCCCCTTGGCGGTGTGCAGCGTCATCAGCGTCACGACCCCCTCGCGGCGGGCCATCTCGGCGCCCTCCTCGTCGGTGGGGGCGTCCGGGACCTGGTCGGCGTCGGCGACGAGGGAGACCTGTTCGAGGAACCCCCCGAGGCCGCCCTCGGGGTTCGCTGCCTCGAAGTCGCGCACGACGGCGACGAGCTCCGCCAGGTTCTCGACCCGCGACTCGTCCTGCGGGTCGTCGCTGGCCCGGAGCGTCTCGAGGTAGCCGGTCTGCTCCAGCACGGCCTCCAGGGAGGCGGCGGCTCCGGAGCCTTCGGCGACGACGGCTAGGTCGTCGAGGATCTTCGCGAAGGCCCGCACCGCGTTCAGGCTCCGCGTGGCCATGCCGGGCGCCTCCTCGGCCCGCCGGAGGGCGGCCAGGAACCCGATGCGCTCGCGGTCGGCCAGCGCCGCGACGGCGTACTCGGCCCGGTCCCCGATCCCCCGCTTGGGCTCGTTGAGGATCCGGCGGATCGAGACGTCGTCGTCCGGGTTGACGAGCACGCGCAGGTAGGCCAGCGCGTCCTTGATCTCCTTGCGGTCGTAGAACCGCGTCCCGCCCACGACCTTGTACTTCAGGTCCACGCGCATCAGCTGCTCCTCGAGGGAGCGGGACTGGGCGTTCGTGCGGTAGAAGACGGCGACGTCGCCGGGGCGGATCCCGTCCTCGTCGTTCAGGCGCAGGATCTCGTCGGCGATCCACCGGGCCTCGTCCTGCTCGGACTCGCCCACGTAGCCGATGATCTTCGGGCCGTCCCCCTCGGCGGTCCAGAGGCGCTTCTCCGGCCGGTCGGGGTTCTTCGCGATCACCGCGTTGGCCGCGGAGAGGATCGTCTGGGTGGAGCGGTAGTTCTGCTCGAGCTTGATGGTTTCGGCGTCCGGGTAGTCCTTGCCGAACTCCACGATGTTGCGGATGTCGGCGCCGCGGAACGCGTAGATGGACTGGTCGGAGTCGCCCACGACCGTCAGCTCCCCGCCCGGGGTCGGCCCGTCGGGTCCGGTCAGCTCGCGCACGAGCGCGTACTGGGCGTGGTTGGTGTCCTGGTACTCGTCGACCATGACGTGGCGGAAGCGGCGCCGGTAGTTGTCGGCGACGGCGGGGAAGGCCCGGAAGATGTGGACGACCTGCGCGATGAGGTCGTCGAAGTCCATGGCGTTGGCCTGGCGCAGGCGCTGCGTGTAGCCGCGGTAGACGGCGGCCACGGCCGCCGCGAACGGGTCCTGGGGGTTGATCGAGGACGCGTACTCCTCGTCGTCGATGAGCTCGTTCTTGAGCGCGGAGATGCGGTGCAGCATCGCCTTCGGGGCGAACCGCTTGGGGTCCAGGTCCAGGCCCTTGGCGACCAGCGTGGCCAGGCGCAGGGAGTCGGCGGAGTCGTAGATCGAGAAGTTGGACTTGAGGCCGACGGACGCCGCCTCCCGGCGCAGGATGCGCACGCAGGACGAGTGGAACGTGGAGATCCACATCCGGTCCGCGGCCTCCCCGACGAGGGCGCCGATCCGCTCCCGCATCTCCGCGGCGGCCTTGTTGGTGAACGTGATCGCGAGGATTTCGTGTGGGCGGGCCCGGCCCGTGGCCAGCAGGTACGCGATGCGGTGGGACAGGACGCGGGTCTTGCCGGACCCGGCGCCGGCGACGATCAGCAGCGGGCTCCCCGAGTGGCGGACGGCCTGCTCCTGTTCCGGGTTCAGGCCCTCCAGCAACGCCTCCGGGCTCGGGGCGGCGGGAGGGCGTGGCGGCGCGGCGAAATCGTCGAAGAGGAAATCCATGGTCCTTCCAGTCTACGGTCGGCCCGGGCGCCCGGGGGCGGCTGTGGCGGGCAGGTGCCCGCCGGCGCGGAGCGCGCCGCCGTGCGGTTTTGCATGCTGGAGCGGGCCGGGCAGTAGGATGGGGCTGTCCGCGCGCGGCCGCACCGCGGGGCGTGTGGACCGGCCCC
This sequence comes from Arthrobacter paludis, assembly GCF_056782315.1. Lineage (NCBI taxonomy): Bacteria > Bacillati > Actinomycetota > Actinomycetes > Micrococcales > Micrococcaceae > Arthrobacter > Arthrobacter paludis. The sequence continues at coordinate 45,589 of NZ_JBXAEW010000021.1, read as the reverse complement.
TGTAGCTCAGTTGGATAGAGCGACCCTCTCCTAAAGGGTAGGCCATCGGTTCAATTCCGGTCAGGGGCACCCATCCGCTGCCGCCCGGTTCGGGAGGCGCGCAGGGCCGGCTCTGGAGGCCGCCTCGGTGGCCGCGCCAACTGGGGTCCGGAAACGTGTGTGGCCGCCGGCCCTGGTTCCCCACGGATGGCTCCCTGTACCACATCCGTTGTGGGTTAAACCCGGGCCGACGGCCGGGTTGGTGTTGTCCCCCCGGCTGCCGAACCGCCGTTCCCCCACCTCGGGCGGCAGCGTGAAGACGCTGAGTGCCGCAGTTTTCGGTGGGCAGTTCGGTCGCCGCAATCACCAACGTGTTATATCTAAATCCATTCGACGTTCCGGTGTCAACTACGTCAGGAAAAATTTCGCTTGGCCGGTGCGGAATTTGCTTTTCCCCGGCCGGAGGGAAGGCCCGGACCCTCCGCGCGTCAGCGCAGGAGCAGGACGGAGGCCTTCGGCGAGAGGGCCGCGTCCAGGACGGCGCACGCGCCGCCGATGGCCGCGACGTGGGGCCCGAGCCCCGAGTTCTCGACACGGATCCCGTGGATCTGCCGGCAGACGAACCCGGTGTTGATGACGGCGGCGACGTCGTCCAGGAAACGACGTCCCATCCGGTCCCACATGGGGCCCCCGAAGACCACGCGGTCCACGTCGAGCGCGTTGACCAGCTGGGACACCATGGCTCCGATCGCCAGCGCGGCCTCGCGCACGATCTCCAGCGCCCGGGTGTCGCCCGCCTCGGCGAGCTCGGCCAGCCGCAGCATCGCGGCGCCGCGCTCCGCCACGTTCGCCCCCTCGGGCATCCCCAGGTCCAGCCCCCGGGCGGCGGCCTTGCGGGCCGCGTAGCCCTGGGCCGTGGTCGCCGCGAGGCAGTCCCGCCGTCCGCACAGGCACGGCTCGTCGGCCTCCTCGCCGACGAGGAAGTGCCCGATCTCGCCGGCGTTGTTGCTGACCCCGCGCAGCACCTCGCCGCCCAGGACCATGCCGGCACCGACCCCGGTGCCCACGTAGATGCTGGCGAAGTTGCCGTCCTCCGGCAGGCCGCTGCCGTTCCACACCTCGGCGATCGCCGTCGCGATCGTGTCCTTCTCGAGGAGGACCTTCAGGCCGAGGGCGCGCGACAGCGGCCCGACGACCTCGACCTCGCTCCAGCCGTCCAGCAGCGGCGGCGCCGTGACGACGCCCCGCTCGGGGTTCAGGGGGCCGGGCGCGGCCACACCGACGCCGACGATCCGCTCGCGCGGCAGTCCCGTCTCGGCGACCACGTCCTCGACCGCGGCGGCGACCAGCGCGATGGTGCGCTGGGGGTCCCCCATGTCCGGGGTGTCCAGGCGGCGCGACGCGACGACCTCGCCGCACAGGTTCAACACGACAATGGCGACGACGCTCGGGTCCAGGTGGATCCCGACGGCCAGGAGCCGGTTGGGCTCGAGTTCGAGGACGGTGCGCGGCTTCCCCGGCCCGGACACGACCGTGCGGTCCTCCCGCACCAGCCCGTCGTCGAGGAGACGCCGGACCACGTTGGAGATGGTCTGCGGCGAGAGCCCCGTGGACTCCGCCAACTCGACCCGGCTGATGCCCCCGCTGGCGCGCCGGATCGACTCGAGGATCACGGCTTGGTTGAAGTCTCCGAGCCGGCCGAGGTTGGTGCCGCGCTGCATGTGGTCTCCAGATTCCGGGGTTGAAGAGGGCTTTCGAGGGTGGCCAAGCGTCATTGTATGCGCGCACCCGGCGGCCGGTCAGGTGCGCCCCGCCCCCGGGCGCGTCCCGCGGCCCATCCTCCCGGCGCGCGGTTGCTACCGTTGGGCGCATGCCCAGCGTCCTGCACATCGCCGCCGTCCGCCTCCTCGACGACGCGGGCCGGATCCTGCTCGTGCGCAAGCGGGGCACGTCCGCGTTCATGCAGCCGGGCGGCAAACTCGAGCCGGGCGAGGCCCCGGCGGACGCCGCCGCGCGCGAGGTCGCCGAGGAGCTGGGGCTGGTGGTCGCCGCGGAGGACCTGGAGGACCTGGGCCACTGGGTGGGGCCGGCGGCGAACGAGCCGGACACCCTGATCGACGCCCACCTCTTCGGCGCGCGGCTGGCCGGCGAGCCCCGCGTCGCGGCCGAGCTCGAGGAAATGCTGTGGGCGCACCCGGCCGACGCCCTCGCCCGCACGGACATCGCGCCGCTGCTGCGCGAGGTCGTGCTGCCGCCGCTGGTCGGCGGCCCCCGCCGCTGACCGCGGCGCCGGCGGCCGGTCAGGCGCCGGCGAACTGGGTCTCGTACAGCTCCGCGTACCGGCCGCCGACCGCGAGGAGCTCGGAGTGCGTGCCCCGCTCGACGATCCTCCCGTCCTCGACGACCAGGATCGCGTCCGCGGACCGGATGGTGGAGAGCCGGTGGGCGATGACGACGGCGGTGCGCTCGGCGAGGGCCTCCCCCAGGGCGGCCTGGACGGCCGCCTCGTTGGTCGAGTCGAGGGCGGCCGTGGCCTCGTCCAGCACGACCACGCGCGGGGCGGCGAGCAGCAGCCGGGCGATCGTCATCCGCTGGCGCTCCCCGCCGGAGAGCCGGTAGCCGCGCTCCCCGACCATAGTCTCCAGCCCGTCGGGCAGCGAGCGGACCAGGGTCTCCAGCCGGGCGCGGCGCAGCGCGTCCCAGAGCTGTTCGTCGGTGGCGTCGGGGTTGGGCAGCCGCAGGTTGGCGGCGATGGTCTCGTGGAAGAGGTGCCCGTCCTGGGTCACCATGCCGACCGTGGCGCGCATGGAGTCGAACGTGGCCTCGCGGACGTCGACCCCGCCGATGCGGACCGCCCCGGAATCGACGTCGTACAGGCGGGCCAGCAGCTGCGCGATCGTGGACTTCCCGGCCCCGGACGACCCGACGAGGGCGTACGTCTGCCCGGCCGGGACCTCGAAGTCGATGCCGTGGAGGACCTCTCCCCCGGCCCGGGTGTCGAGGACGGCCACCTCCTCGAGGGAGGCCAGGGACACCTTGTCCGCGCCCGGGTAGCCGAAGCGGACGTCATCGAAGCGGACCGCCACGGGGCCGCCGGGAAGCCCCCGGGCCCCGGGGGCCTCCCGGATCAGCGGCTCCAGGTCGAGGACCTCGAAGACGCGGTCGAAACTCACGAGGGCGGCCATGATCTCCACCCGCGCGTTCGCCAGGGAGGTCAGCGGCGCGTAGAGGCGGGTCAGGAGGAGGGCCAGGGTCACGACGTCGCCGGCGGCCAGGTCGCCGCGCAGGGCGTAGAGCCCGCCGAGCCCGTAGACGAGGGCCAGGGCCAGCGCGGCGACGAGCGTCAGGGCCGCGACGAACGCGAACTGCCGCATCGCCATGCGCACCCCGATCTGCCGGACCCGGTCCGCGCGCACCGCGAACTCGGCGGACTCGGCGTCCGGCCGGCCGAAGAGCTTGACCAGGGTAGCGCCCGGCGCGGAGAAGCGCTCCGTCATCTGGTTGCCCATGGCCGCGTTGTGGTCGGCGGCCTCCCGCCGCAGGCGCGCGATGGTCCGGCCCATCCGGCGCGCCGGGATCAGAAACACGGGGAGCATGAGCACGGCCAGCACCGTGACCTGCCACGAGGTGGAGAACATGACGGCGGCCGTGAGGACCAGCGCCACGACGTTGCTCACGACGCCGGAGAGCGTCCCCGCGAACGCGGACTGGGCGCCGATGACGTCGTTGTTGAGGCGGCTGACCAGCGCCCCCGTGCGGGTGCGGGTGAAGAACGCGACCGGCATCCGCTGCACGTGGTCGAACACGGCGGTGCGCAGGTCGTAGATCACGCGCTCGCCCAGGCTGGAGGACAGCCAGCGCGTGAGCAGGGACGCGCCGGATTCGGCGACGGCCACGGCCGCGATCAGCACCGCCAGGCCCAGCACGCGCTCGAGCGGCCCGCCGGCGACGATGGCGTCGATGACGGACCCGGCGAGGACGGGCGTGGCGACGGCCAGCGCCGCGGAGACCACCGAGACGAGCACGAACGCGGCCAGCCGGCCGCGGTACTGGCGCGCGAAGTCCACCACCCGGCGCACCGTTCCGGGCGTCAGGGCCGTCCCCTGGTCCTTCTGCAACCGCCACAGGGATCCCCAGGCGGCGTGTTCCATGCTCATGCGCGCTGCATCCCCTCACACCCTCGGTCGGGCCGAGTCTACGCCGGGCGCACGGTCAGCCGGCCGCGTGCTCCCCGATCCGCTCGTCGACGCGCCGGATACTGGCGGCGACCTCGCGCGGCGCCTCGAGGGGCGGCGTGTGCCCGCAGCCCGGGACGAGCTCGAACTCGGCCTCCGGGAAGACCCCCTGCCACGCGCGCGAATCCACGGGCTTGCGCTTCGGGTCCAGCTCCCCATGGAGGACCTGCACGGGGAGGCCGGCGGCGGGGTGCGTGCCGACCTCGGTGAGGAAGTCGGTCGCGTGCTGGCTCTCCAGGATCGACACGGCCGGCGCGGGCCCGACCGCCCGGCTGTAGTCCACCATGGCGGCGATCCACGCCTCGCGCTTGGCGGGCGGCCCGGTGGCGACGTTCAGCTCGGCGTAGGTGCGCCAGTCGGCCTCCGTCGCCGCCGACTGCAGGTCGGCGATCATCGCCTCCACGGAGCCGTGGCCGTGCATGTTGGGGCCGGAGTCGATGAGCACCAGCCCCGCGACCGTGCCGGTGTGCGACAGGGCGGTGCGCGCCGCGATGGCACCGCCCGTGGAGTGGCCCACGAGAATCGCCGCGCCCCGGCCGGCGTCGGAGATGGCGACGGCGACCGCCTCCGCCACGGTCTCCAGCGTCGGTTCGGGCACGAGCTGGCCCCAGTCGAAGACGAGCGTCTCGAAGTGCCCGCCGCCGTCGGCCAGCAGCGCCTCGACCCCCGCGTAGGTGGAGGGCGGGACGAGCGTTCCGGGCAGCAGGACGACCAGCCGCGGCGCCGGTCCCTCTGGGTTCTCGCTCATCCGTGCCTCCCCTTCCGTGGCGCCCCGGCGCCCTAGGACATCACCTTGCGGTCGTCGAACGTCTCGGACGGCTCGCGCGTGTGCGGCACAAAGCGCACCATCATCGCCTTGTAGCCCGGCGTGTTGGACTCGCGGGCGACGAGGCCGCGGTGCACGAGCGCGTTGGCCTCCGGGAAGTACGCGGCGGCGCACCCGCGGGCCGTCGGGTAGGCGACCAGGCGGAACCGGTTGGCCCGCCGCTCGGTGCCCGAGAACGTGGAGATGACGTCCACGAGCTCCCGGTCCTGGTAGCCGAGGTGCTCCAGGTCCTCGGGGTGCACCAGGATGACCCGGCGGCCCTCGGAGATGCCGCGGTACCGGTCGTCGAGCCCGTAGAAGGTGGTGTTGTACTGGTCGTGGCTGCGCACCGTCTGCAGGATCAGGTGGTCCTTCGGCGCCACGAGGTACTCGAGCGGGCTGACGGTGAACCGGGCGCGGCCGATGTCCGTCGCGAAGGTGCGCGTGTCGCGCGGCGGGTTGGGCAGCACGAACCCGTTGCGGGTGCGCACGCGCCGGTTGAAGTCCGCGAAGCCGGGCACGACGCGCGCGATGTGGTCGCGGATGACGTCGTAGTCCTCGGCCATCGCCCGCCAGTCGACGGCGTGGCCCGGCCCGAACACGGCCTCGGCGAGGCGCGCGATGATCACGGGCTCGGCCAGCAGGTGCTCGGACACCGGCTTCAGGCGGCCCTGCGTGGACTTGACGACCGACATCGAGTCCTCGACGGAGAGGAACTGCGGGCCGCCCGGGTGCTTGTCGTCCCGGTCGGTCCGGCCGAGCGTCGGCAGGATGATCGACGTGCGCCCGTGGACCACGTGGGAGCGGTTCGGCTTCGTGGAGACGTGCACCGTCAGCCCGGCGCGCTGCATGCCGGCCTCGAGCGCCTCCGTGTCGGAGCAGGCGAGCGCGAAGTTGCCGCCGAGGGACATGAACACGTCGACATCGCCGTCCTCGAACGCCTTGACGGTCTCCGTGGAGTCGTAGCCGTGGGGGCGCGGGCTCGCGATGTTGAACTCGGCGTCGAGGGAGGCCAGCCACTCCTCCTTCGGCTTCTCCCAGATGCCCATGGTGCGGTCGCCCTGGACGTTGGAGTGCCCGCGGACGGGGCACGCGCCGGCCCCGGGCTTGCCGAAGTTGCCCTGCAGCAGGAGGAGGTTGACGATCTCCTTGAGCGTGTCCACGGAGTGCGGCTGCTGGGTCAGGCCCAGCGCCCAGCAGATGATGGTGCCCTTGGACTTGGCGAGCAGGCCGGCGATGGTGGAGATCTCGAGCCGGGACAGGCCGGTGGCCTCCTCGGTCGCGTCCCAGTCGATCTCAGAACGGGCCTCGCGGTAGGCCTCGAACCCCTCGGTTTGCGCGTCGACGAACGCCTGGTCGACGACCGTGCCGGGGCGGCGCTCCTCCTCCTGGAGCAGCAGGTGCCCGAGGGCCTGGAAGAGGGCCAGGTCGCCGCCGACGCGGATCTGCAGGAACTCGTCCGCGATCTGCGACCCGGAGCCGACGACGCCCTCGACGGTCTGCGGGTCCTTGAAGTTCAGCAGCCCGGCCTCGGGCAGCGGGTTCACGGCGACGACCTTCGCCCCGCGCTTGCGGGCGTCGGCGAGCGCGGAGAGCATCCGCGGGTGGTTGGTCCCCGGGTTCTGGCCGACGACCATGATGACCTCGGCGTGGTCGAAGTCCTCGAGCGAGACCGTCCCCTTGCCGATGCCGATGGTGGGGTTCAGCGCGGAGCCGGAGGACTCGTGGCACATGTTGGAGCAGTCCGGCAGGTTGTTGGTCCCCAGCGAGCGGGCGAACAGCTGGTACAGGAACGCCGTCTCGTTGGCGGTGCGCCCGGACGTGTAGAACACGCAGCGGTCCGGCGTGGTCGCGTTGATGTGCTCGGCGATGGTGGAGAACGCCTCGGCCCACGGGACGGGCCGGTAGTGCTCCTCGCCCTCGCGGATCATCATGGGCTCGGTGATGCGGCCCTGGTTGCCGAGCCAGTACTCGGTCTTGCCGCGCAGCTCGGAGATCGGGTGGGCGGCCCACCAGGCGGCGTCGGCCGTGCGGGTGGTGTTCTCCTCGGCGAGGGCCTTGGCGCCGTTCTCGCAGAACTCGGCGGGCTTGCGCGCGCCGGTGATGGACTCGGGCCAGGCGCAGCCGGGGCAGTCGACGCCGTGGCGCTGGTTGACGCGGAGCATGGAGCGCAGGGTCCGGGCGACGCCGGCCTGCTCGTAGCCGCGCTCGAGCGCGACCATGACGGCCTTGACGCCAGCCGCGGAGGTCTTCGGCGGCGCAACCTCCAGCCGGTCCTCGTTGATGTCATCGATGGGTGCACTGCGCCGCATGGTGCGCCTCCTGGTGTCCGGGCCGCCCACGCTGGCGGCTACGCCGTCGCCCCCCGGATCCGCTCCGGGTGCGTGTATAGGTTCACGCTACTACCCCTGCTGAAGCCCGCAAGGGTGAGCCCCTCGCGGTCCGCCAATTGGACGGCAAGTGACGACGGGGCGCTCACGGCGGACAGCACCGGGATGCCGGCGAGCCGCGCCTTCTGGACGAGTTCGAACGACGCGCGCCCGGAGACCTGCAGGACCGTGTCGGAGAGCGGGAGCCGCCCCTGGCGCAGCGCCCACCCGACCGCCTTGTCGACGGCGTTGTGGCGCCCGACGTCCTCGCGGAGGCAGAGGAGGGTCCCGTCGGTGGCGAAGAGGCCGGCCGCGTGCACGCCGCCGGTCTTGCCGAACAGCGCCTGGTGCTCGCGCAGGGTGTCCGGCAGCGCCAGGAGCGTCTCGAGGTCCAGGTGGCCGCCGTCGGGGTCCAGGGGCAGGCGCGCGGACTTGGCGACGGCGTCGAGCGACGCCGTGCCGCAGATGCCGCAGGAGCTGGTGGTGTAGACGTGCCGGTCCAGGGACGGGTCCGGGACGGCGGCGCCGGGTCCGAGCCGCGCCTCGACGACGTTGAACGTCTGGCGCCCCTCCTCGTCCTCGCCGGCGCAGAAGCGCAGGCTCTCCAGGTGCCCCTGCTCCCAGACGACCCCCTCGCCGACGAGGAAGCCGGCCACGAGGTCGAAGTCGTCGCCGGGCGTGCGCATGGTGACGGAGAAGGCGCGCTGGCCCAGCCGGATCTCCAGGGGTTCCTCGGCCGCGAGCGTCTCCTCGCGCCGTCGCGCGGCGCCCTGGGCCGTGACGCGCAGGGCGCGGGTGCGGGTCGTCAACCTGCCCACGGGGCCGCCTCCTGTCGGTGTTTCGGCGGCCTCCGGCGGCCGCCCTCGGGGGAGGCTACCACGGCAGCGGCAGCCACGGGACGGGCGTCCCGGCCCGGGCGCCGCCGGGCGGGACGACGAGGACGGCGTCCGCCCCGGCGAGGCCGCGCATCATGGCGGACCCGGTGTGTTCGGAGGGCACGAGGGCGCCGGCCCCAGCCCACCGGGCCGGAACCAGGCGGTGGCCGCCGCGCCCGCCGGGCAGCTCCTCGCCGGCCAGGGCCAGCCCGGGTGCCGACGGCCCGGCGCCGGCCGCGCCGCGGAGCACGGGCTCGAGGAGGGTGGCGACGGCCATGAGGGCGGCCAGTGGGTTGCCGGGCAGTCCGACCAGCAGCCGCCCGTCCGGCAGCCGGGCGAGGAGCGCGGGGTGGCCGGGGCGCATGGCGACGCCGTCGACGACCGCGTCGGCGCCGAGCGCGTGGGCGACGGGGCGGATGTGGTCGGCCGGCGAGTTCCCGGTCCCGCCCGTGGTGACGACGACGGCGGCGCGCCGCGCCTCGGGCCCGTCGAGGGCGTCGCGCGTGGCGGCGGCGTCGTCGCCGATCCGCACCGTCCCGGCGACCGTCCCCCCGAGCCCGGCCACGCACGCCGGCAGCACGGGGCCGAAGCTGTCGCGAACCTGGCCCGCCACCGGCAGCCCACGTGTGAGGACCTCGTCGCCGGTGTAGACGAGCCGCACGGGCGCCGGCGGGGACGTCGGCAGCGTGTCGTGCCCGGCGACGGCGGCGGCGGCGACGGCCCCGGGCGTGATGCGGGCGCCGGCGGGGACGAGGACCTCCCCCGCCGCGGCCTCGCGTCCGGCCGGGCGGATGTCCGCGCCCGGCGCCGGGTCGTCCTCGGCGCGCAGCCCGGTCCCGTCGGGGCGGCCGCGCTCGCGGCGGAGCACCGCCGTCGCGCCCTCCGGCAGCGCGCCCCCGGTGAGGATCGGGACGGCGTCGCCGGGGGCGAGCGGCGCGGGGCGCCCGTGGCCGGGCGGGGCGGGGCGCAGCCGCCACGGGCCGGGGCCGGCGACGGCCCACCCGTCCATGGCGGACGACGCGTAGTGGGGCAGGTCGGCCAGCGCGCGCACGTCCGCGGCGGCGAACCGGCCCGTGGCCTCGGCGAGCGGCGTCTCGGCGGCCGCCGGCAGCAGCGGGCGGAGCGCGGCGCCGGCCGCGTGGGCCGCGGCGCGCGCCGCGGCCCAGTCGGCGTCGCGGATCAACGGGCGTCGTCGCCCGGGGCGGGCTCGGGTGCGCCGGCGTCCTCCTGGGCGCGCCGGGCGATGACCGTGCGGGCCAGGCGGAGGGCGGAGTCCACGCAGTCGGCCTCGGCGGCCATCCCGTGCCCGGCGGCGAGCCCGGCCGCGTACCCGGCGATGAACGTGGTCAGCGGCGCCGCGGGCCGGACGACGGTGTGCGCGGCCTCCCCGGCGAGGCCCAGGATCCGGTCGATGTCGACCGGGGCGTCGGGGATCTCGTAGGCCTCCAGCAGCCGGCGGGTCCACTCGTCGAGCTCGGGCTGGGCCACGTCATCCTCCTGGTCGGCGCTCTCGGCCGTCGGGGCCCGGACGGGCGATCCCCGCCCGGCCGGCGTCCTCCCACGTGTCGACGTCGTCGAACGGGGTGTCCGGCATCGGGAGCCGGACCATATGCACCATAGCAAGCAGACGCATCATCGACGCGTGCTCGATGCCCCCGCGCTCGCGCGCGTCGGCGACGGCCCCGGCCAGCGCGGGGGCGGCGACGGCGCAGCACAGCGGCTGCAGGCGGCCGGAGGCGTCGACCGGGACCCACGCCGCGTCCTCGCGGTAGCCGGCCCGGGCGGCCTCGAGCACGCGCCCCGTGGCCGGGCCGGGCTCGACGAGGTCCGCGGCGAGCACGAGCACGAGCGGCGCCGGGCCCTCCCCCGCGGGGCGGTCGGCGGCGAGCGCGTCGAGGCCGGCCGCGACGGCGGCGGCCGGGCCCCCGAACGGCGGATCCTCGCGGGTGAGCAGGGCGCGCTGGGCGGGCACGGCCGGGGCGAGGCCGTCGGGCCCCACCACGACGGTGCGCCGGGCTGCGGCCGCCGCGGCGAGCGCGTGGCCGAGCAGCGTCCCGCCCCCGTGCTCGAGCAGGGGCTTGGCGACGCCGCCGAGGCGGCTGCCGCGCCCGCCGGCGACGATGACGGCGTCGAAGGCCGCGGGCGTGCCGCCCGTCCCCTCGGACCGGCCCGTCACGCGGCCGCCGGGTCGAGGAACTCGCCCCAGGCCGGGGCGGGCTTCTCCAGGTCGGGGAGGTTCCACAGGGGCCCGCGGGGGGCCCTGGGCACGGTGCGCAGCGTCCAGCCGAGCTGGTGCGGCGTCCGGGCGCCCTTGAAGCCGTTGCAGCGCAGGCAGCACGCGACCAGGTTCTCCCACGTGTCCCCGCCGCCGCGGGAGCGCGGGACGACGTGGTCGACGGTGGCCGCCGACCGGCCGCAGTACGCGCAGCGGTGCCCGTCCCGGCGCAGGACGCCGCGCCGGGTGGGGCGGGCGGCCGGGCGGTGCGGGAGGCGCACGTAGCGGTTGAGCAGGATCACGGACGGGCGCCCGAAGACCGCGTCGGGGCAGACGACCGGCTCGCCGTCCTCGGCCAGGACGCTGGCCTTGCCGGCCAGCACGAGCACGAGGGCGCGGCGGAACGTGACCACCGCGAGCGGCTCGTATCCTGCGTTCAACACCAGGGTGCGCATACGCGTTCCTTGCGTCCGGACGGGGCCTCGTCCGGTCCGGCCGGCGCTGCGGCGGCCCCGTGGTGGGCTTACGGACCATAGCCTAAACCCCGAGCGGCCCCCGTCGGTGTGGCGCGCCCCACAGCCGGGCGTGTCCGGCCCCGGAAACGCCGGAGGGGCCCCGCGGTGCGGGGCCCCTCCGGGCGCGGTTCTCGTCTCGGCTAGCCGACGTAGGTGTAGTAGCCGTAGAGCGGGTTGCGGGTGACGTTGTGGCTGAACGTGTCGACGCTCGGGTTCTGGGCGCCGATCATGCGGCCCCCGCCCAGGTAGATGCCGACGTGGCCGCCGCCGTTCTGGAACACCAGGTCGCCCGGCTTCGGGTTGCTGGTGCGGACGAAGTCGCCGGAGGCGAGCAGGGCGGACGTGCCGCGGGCGACGTCGATGCCGGCCTGGTTGTAGACGTACTTGACGAAGCCGGAGCAGTCCCAGCCGGCGGGCGTGTTGCCGCCCCAGACGTACGGAACGCCCTCGTACTGCGCGGCGATGGCGGCGATGCCGGACAGGTTGGAGCTGACCGGGGCCGGCTCCGGCTCGGGGGCGGGCGCGGGCTCGGCGACGGCCTCGGTCCGGTTCTCGCGGGTCACCGGGGCGACGGACTCGGTCTCGACCTCCGCCTCGGCCTCGTTGGCCGTGGACACGACGACCGGCTCCGGCTCGGGCTCCGGCTCCGGGGCGGGCGCGGAGACGATGGCCGGGCGCTCGATGGCGAGGTCGGCGTCGGCGTCGGCGGAGACCTTCACGGCGGCGACGGTGACGTTGCCGGCGGCGGTCGCCTTGGAGTTGGCCGCGACGTCGGCCGGGGCCTGGGCGGCCTCGCGGACGGCGGGCGCACCCTGGGCGGGGACGCCGAGGGTCAGGACCAGGCCGGAGGCGGCGGCGATGACCGCGGCCTGGCGGCCCACGGAGCCGGCGTTCGAGGCGACGGCCTTCGAGATCGACTCCAACGGGTTGGTGCGAACGGGAGTCGCGCGGTGGCGACCCAGGGCTTGGCGCTTGGACACGTGGTTACCTCTCCCTTTGCCTGCGAGGTGAGCTGTCGGGTTCGAGTGGGAGTCACTCGGCACACGTCGAGACAGGGCTGTCTGTGCGCTTAACCCCAAGGGCCCTCTGTAGGGACCCACAAAGTGGTTCCCCCGCCACTGCCGGATTTGCTTGGCGAACGGACCCCGGACGGCGGCAGTGCTCGGCATTCCGACCGGGGGTGCCGGACCCTTGGGCGGTCCGGCACGACGACGAGCCTATCTGAAGGGAATCCAAAAGTCACATTCAGATCACGGTTGTGTATGTTTCCGGTGACTTTCGGAGCTGTGGAGGGCTAGAGCCAGCCCGCCGGGTCGACGGCCTCGCCGTCGATGAGGACCTCGAAGTGCAGGTGGCAGCCGGTCGAATTGCCGGTCGTGCCGCTCAGTGCCACGACGTCGCCCCGCTCGACCTTCTCCCCCACCGAGACCTTCAGCGCGGAGTTGTGGTTGTACGTGGTCTGCAGGCCGTTGCCGTGGTCGATCCGCACGCGGTTGCCGGAGTGCCCGGCGTAGGCGGCCTGCACGACCTTGCCCTCCGCGGAGGCCTTGACCGGCGTCCCGCACTGGATGCCGTAGTCCTGCCCGATGTGCGGCACCGTCCCGCCGCCTCCCCACGGGTCCGGCCGGTGGCCGAAGCGCGAGGTGATGCGGACGGTGTCCAGGGGCTGCGCGAGCATGCCGCCGGTGTCGACGGTGGTGACGTCCCCGCCCGCGGCGGAGAGGACGTGGTCCATCTTGTCGTCGTCGCTGTAGGAGCTCGTCACGGACGCCCGGGCGATCGTGTAGTCCTCGCTCGGGGCGACCTGGACGTCGGCCACGGGGCCGGTGGTGTGCGCGACGCGCGCCTCTGCCTCCGGCGCGCTGCCGGCCGGCCAGGCCGCGGCGAGGGCCAGCCCGGAGACGGCGGCGGCCGCGGCGGCCAGGTGGTGCACGGCGCGGCGGGGGCGCGGCGCGGGGAGGTGGACGACGGCGGCGGCCTCCGCGGCGTCTTCGGCCACGGCGGGCGCGGCCTCCGCGGCTGCCTGGGGCTGGCGCGCCTCGGCCGTGGACGGCCCGTAGCGCATGGAGGTGGTAAAGCGGCGCGCGGCGGTGTCGGCCGGCGCCGCCTGCGTCCCGGCGAGGGCCTCGGCCAGCGACGACGGATGGGCGGAACGGTGCCCGGCCTCGGCCTGGCGCGCCGCGCGGCGACCGGAGGGGGCGGTCGGCGCGGCGGGGCTGGCGGCGGGCACGCCGTCCGGGTTCGCGGCACGGCGGCGCCCCGGGAACTTCTGCTCAGTCAATGGAAACCTCTCCTGCCGCCCGCGAGGCGATCCGGCACAGGGAGAGCCGGCGGGAGTCAACGGCCCAGGGGGGCCGGAGGGATGCCTCACCCTGCCGGTGAACGGTGAACGACTCCGGCCCGCCGGCAGGGAAGGGCGGTACGGACCGGACGGAGCGGACGAGTCCACTCCGTCATCAAACGTACCGGAGTCCGGCGAAAAGTAATAATTCCGTGATCTGGCTCAGCGCGCCACGAAGATGTGCGCGCTCACTTCGGGGGGCAGTTCCAGGGCCCCCTCCACCCCCTGCACGCGCACCAGCGTGTACCCGCCGCTGGCCTCCAGCGTGACGACCGCGCCCGGGCGGATGCCGCCCTCGTCCAGCTGCGCCAGCAGTTCCGGGTCCACCTGGATCGTCTCGGCCAGGCGCAGGACCTCGACCGGGCCGGTGTTCCCCGCCTCCAGGGCCGCGTCGAGGTTCTGGACCCCGGCGACGAAGCCGGCGGCGGAGGAGCCGCCGAGGGCCTCCAGCCCGGGGATCGGGTTGCCGTAGGGCGAGTCCGTGGGTCGCCCCAGCAGTTCGTAGAGGCGCTGCTCCACCCGCTCGCTCATGACGTGCTCCCACCGGCAGGCCTCGTCGTGGACGTACTCCCAGTCGAGCCCGATGACGTCGGAGAGCAGGCGCTCGGCGAGCCGGTGCTTGCGCATGACCTCGGTGGCCCGTAGGCGCCCCTGCTCCGTCAACTCGAGGTGCCGGTTCGGGGAGACCACGACGAGCCCGTCGCGCTCCATGCGGGCGACGGTCTGGGAGACGGTCGGGCCGGAGTGGCCGAGGCGCTCGGCGATGCGCGCGCGCAGGGCGGTGATCTCCTCCTCCTCGAGCTCGAGGATCGTCCTGAGGTACATCTCCGTGGTGTCGATGAGGTCCGTCACGTCGGGCAGGCTCCTGTGGGGTGGTGGTTGGGGGAACCGGTGGGCACCACTCTACCGGCGTAAACAATGCGCGCCGGTTGGCGGCGCGGGCCGCCCCTGCGCGACGATGGGGGCGGCGCCGGGCGCCCGGCCCCGCCTCCCCACCGGCACGACAGGCAGGAACCCCATGACGGCTGACATCACCATCCCCTCCGACCTCCTTCCGGCGGACGGCAGGTTCGGCGCCGGCCCGTCGAAGGTCCGCGCCGCGCAGGTCGAGGCCCTGTCCGCCGCGGGGGCCCGCCTCCTCGGGACGTCCCACCGCCAGGCCCCCGTCAAGAACCTCGTCAAGAGCGTCCAGGAGGGCCTGCTCGAGTTCTTCCGCGCGCCGGAGGGCTACGAGGTGGTCCTCGGCGTCGGCGGCTCGACCGCGTTCTGGGACGTGGCCGCGTTCGGGCTCGTGGAGCGCAAGGCCCAGCACCTCTCCTTCGGCGAGTTCGGCTCCAAGTTCGCCAAGGCCACGGACCGCGCCCCGTTCCTGGACGCGTCCTCCATCCTCGAGGCCACCCCCGGCACCCGCCCGGAGCCGGTGGCCGAGGCCGGCGTCGACGTCTACGCCTGGCCGCAGAACGAGACGTCGACCGGCGTCGCCGCGCCCGTGCGCCGCGTCGAGGGCGCCGACCCGGGCTCCCTCGTGCTCGTCGACGCCACGAGCGCGGCCGGCGGCCTGGACGTGGACGTCGCGCAGTCGGACGTCTACTACTTCGCCCCGCAGAAGAACTTCGCCTCCGACGGCGGCCTGTGGCTGGCCCTGTTCTCCCCCGCCGCGCTGGAGCGCGCCGAGGCCGTGGCCGCGTCGGGACGCTGGGCGCCCGACTTCCTGAGCCTGCCGACGGCGATCGACAACTCCCGGAAGAACCAGACGTACAACACCCCGAGCCTGTCGACCCTGGTCACCCTGAACGCGCAGGTGGAGTGGCTGAACTCGAACGGCGGCCTCGCCTGGGCCGCCGCCCGCACGGCGGACTCCGCCGGCCGGGTCTACGAGTGGGCCGGGTCCTCCCCGGTGGCCCGCCCGTTCGTCGAGCGCGCCGAGGACCGCTCCAACGTCATCGTCACCGTGGACTTCGACGACTCCGTGGACGCCGCCGCGGTGGCCAAGGTCCTGCGCGCCAACGGCGTCGTCGACACGGAGCCCTACCGCAAGCTCGGCCGCAACCAGCTGCGCATCGCCACGTTCGTCGCCATCGAACCGGACGACGTGACCGCGCTGACCCGCTCGATCGACTACGTGCTCGAGCGCCTCTAGGTCCGCCCCGCGGCCCCGGGCACGCGAAAGGGTCCCGGCTCCCCTGGGGGGCCGGGACCCTTTCGCGTGCGCGGCGTGCCGGGTCGGGCTACGCCGGGCCGTCGTTCCGGGCCTGGTCCGCCGTCCCGGACCCGGCGGTGCGGCCGCTGGTCCGGCGGCGGCGCCGGCGCCGCTCGGGACGCTCGCCGGCCTCGGGGCCTGCGCCGCCGTCGTCCCCGGGCTCCGGGCCGCCGGCGGGGCCTTCGTCGCCTTCGGGGTGGCGGACTGCCGTGCCCGCCGGGACGGAGCCCTCCGGCCCGGCCGGGCTCCCGGCCGCGGCGGCCGGCTCCGGGGCGGGGGCGCCGCCGTCGTCCTTCGCGTCCGCGCCCCGGCTCCGGTCCGCGCCCGGCCCGCCGCCGGAGGCGCCGTCGTTGTCCCGGCCGCCGGCCGCCTCGCCGGCCTCGCCGGCCTGGCCGGCGGACTCCGCGGCCTCGGCCGCCCGCTGCGCCGCCAGCTCCTCGGGCCGCACGCGCTCGGACCACGGGACCCAGGCCGGCGACAGGAGCGCCGACGCGCCGGGCAGCAGCCCGGTCTCGCACACGGTGGCGACCTTGCCGCGCGGCACCCGGGCCAGGGTGGCGTACCACTCCCAGCCCCCATAGCCGGGCAGCACGGCCGCGAAGCGGTGGGTCACCAGCCGCTCCCCGTCGGGGACGGCGGAGACGTGCCCCCCGATCGCCGCCTCCGGCACGTCCTCGGCGAGCAGGGCCCGCCGGGCCGCGTCGGTCTCGGCGGCCAGCGCCGGGTCGAGTTTCGGTGTGCGCGCCATGGGCTAGGCGTCCAGGTCGTCGGCGACCGCGCGGAGGACCGCGGCGATCTTGGCGCCCTTGGCGGGGTCGGGGTAGTTGCCCCGGCGCAGGCCGTTGGAGATCCCGTCGAGCACCTTGATCAGGTCCTCGACGAGCACCGCGGTCTGCTCGGCGGGCTTGCGCTTGGCGCGGGCGACGGAGGGGCCGGCGTCGAGGATCCGCGCGGACAGGGCCTGCGCGCCGCGCCGCCCCTGCGCGATGCCGAACTCCATGCGCGTGCCGCTGCGCACCTCCCGCACGCCCGCGGGCAGCGCGGAGCTGGGGAGGTACACCTCCTGCCCGTCGTCGGTGACGAGGAACCCGAAGCCCTTCGCGGCCTCGTAGAACTTAACCTTGCCCTGTGGCACTGCTGTTGCTCCCTTGCGCTGTCATGCGTCGCCGCTTGCGGGCCCATCGCCCGGCGGCGGTACCGGATCCCGGGCGCGCCGGCCGCTCCGGCACCTGCCGGTGGGCACGCGGCGGCCCGGGGAAGTCTTCCGCCTAGCCTACGGCATCGCCCCGCGCGCGGCGGTACCCTATAGGGCGTGAACCCCGACCCCGCCGCCTCCCCCGCCCGCCGAGCGATCGTCACCGCGACGTGGGTCGTGGCCCTCGTGTCCCTCGCCTGCGTGGCGGCCATCCTCGCGGTGTACGCGGCCGAGGGAACGCCGTGGCCCGCGCTGGTGGCGGTCGGGCTGTACGGACTGCCGCTGGCCCTGGCCCTGCTGGCCGCCGCCGTCGTCCTCGCGGCGCGCGACCGGCGCCGCGCCTAGCCCCCACCCCTCCAGCGGGCGCACAGCAAACTCCCAGACTCCGGTTGGAGACTGGGAGCCATGACTGCCAAGACCCCGGAAGCGCGGCTGCTGGTCGTCGACGACGAGCCGAACATCCGCGAACTGCTCTCCACCTCCCTCCGCTTCGCCGGCTTCGAGGTCGTGGCCGCGGCGAACGGACGCGAGGCCCTCGCGGCCGTCGAGCGGGACCAGCCGGACCTGGCCGTCCTAGACGTCATGCTCCCGGACATGGACGGGTTCACCGTGACCCGCCGCCTGCGCGCCGCGGGCCGCCACTTCCCCGTCCTGTTCCTCACCGCCCGCGACGACACGGAGGACAAGGTCACCGGGCTGACGGTGGGCGGGGACGACTACGTCACCAAGCCGTTCAGCCTCGACGAGGTCGTGGCCCGCATCCGCGCGGTCCTGCGGCGCACGCACCCCCTGGGCGACGACGCCGCCGTCATCCGCGTCGACGACCTGGAGCTCGACGACGACGCGCACGAGGTGCGCCGCGCGGGCGAGGTCGTGGACCTCTCCCCCACCGAGTTCAAGCTGCTGCGCTACCTGATGATGAACCCGAACCGCGTCCTGTCCAAGGCCCAGATCCTGGACCACGTGTGGGAGTACGACTTCAACGGCGACGCGTCGATCGTCGAGTCCTACATCTCCTACCTGCGCCGCAAGATCGACGCGCGCGAGGACTGGCCGGCCATGATCCAGACCAAGCGCGGCGTGGGCTACCTGCTGCGTTCGGCCGACCGCCGCTAGGGCCCGCCGGTGCACCGGTTGTCGCGGCTCTGGCGCCGGGTCTCCCTGCGCTCGAAGCTCGTGGCCCTCATGGCCGTGCTCATGGCGTTCGGCGTGGCCGCCACGACCGTCGCCGCCTCCGTGTCCCTGCGGGCGACGCAGATCCAGCAGATGGACGCCGACCTGGGCGGCAACAGCACGCCGCTGGCGAACTTCATGTGGGGCGAGTGGCGCGACCGCGTCGCGGGGCAGGCGACGCCGCCCCCGGCGAACATCGAGCTCCTGCGCTACCACGGGACCCTGCGCGCCCCCGACGGACGCGTGCTCTACACGCTCTCGACCGACGACGACGCGCCGGTCCTGGGCAACCCCACGATCGAGGAGGTGGAGGACCGCGGCACGGCGGCGTTCGACGTGCCCGGGACCGCGCGCGGCTCCGACGGGTGGCGCGTGCGGATGATCCGCATGGAGAACAACTCCGCCTACATCACGATCGCCCTGCCGCTGTCCGACGTCAGCAAGACGGTGCGGTACACGGCCATCCTCGTGCTCACGAGCGGGCTGCTCGCCACCATGCTCATGTCCCTGGTCGCGTACGGCGTGGTCAGCCGCACCTTCCGGCCGCTGGTCCGGGTGGAGCGGACGGCGGCCGCGATCGCCGCCGGCGACCTGTCCCGGCGCGTCGAGGAGTACCCGCCGGAGACCGAGGTCGGGCGGCTGTCCCGCTCCCTCAACGCCATGCTGGCCCACATCGAGCACGCGTTCCGGGCCCGCGCCGCGTCGGAGCGGAAGATCCGCCGCTTCGTCCAGGACGCGAGCCACGAGCTGCGCACTCCGCTGGTCACGATCCAGGGGTACTCTGAGCTGTACCGCCACGGCGGGCTGCAGGACTCCGACCAGGTCGGCGTCGCCATGGGCCGGATCGAGGGCGAGGCCAAGCGGATGGGCCAGCTCGTCGAGGACCTGCTGACCCTCGCCCGCCTGGACGAGCACCGGCCGCTCGAGCGCCGGCCGCTGGACCTGCTGGTCCTGGCGACGGACGCGGTCGAGGACGCGCGCGTCAACGCGCCCGAACGGCGCGTGCGGCTGGTGGGGCTCGACGGCGGCCCCCCGGAGAGCGCGCCGACGAGCGGCGACGAGGCCCGGCTGCGCCAGGTCGTGTCGAACCTGATGACCAACGCCCTGCGCTACTCGCCCGAGGGCAGCGACCTGGAGATCGCGGTGGGCGTGATGCCGGTGATCAACGGCCGCTCCGACGCCGTCCTGGAGGTGCGCGACCACGGGCCGGGCATCTCGGAGGAGGACGCCGCCCGCGTCTTCGAGCGCTTCTACCGCGCCGACACGTCCCGCCAGCGGGAGACCGGCGGGACTGGCCTGGGCCTCGCGATCGTCGCCGCGATCGCCGCGCAGCACGACGGCTCCGTCCGCCTCACCGAGACCCCCGGCGGCGGGGCCACCATGTCGGTGCGCCTGCCGCTCGCCGCTCCCCCGGAGGACGACGGCGGGAACCGTCCCGCCCGGTAGTTATCCACATCGGGGCCCGGGCGGCCCCGCGCCCACCGCCGCGGGCATACGCTCGCGGGACACGGCGCGCCGGCGCCGTGCCGCCCCGGGGGGGCGGACGCCGACGAGGAGGGCAGCGATGGGCAGCTTCGCCACCAACACCGACGAGATGCGGTCCCGGGCCGCGGCCGTGCAGGGCACGATCGAGCGGCTGCGGGCCGAGGTCGACGCGATGCAGGCCGGCCTGCGGGAGCTCGAGGCGACGTGGCAGGGGGCCGCGTCCGCCAACTTCCAGGCCGTGGTCACGGACTGGCGGGCCACGCAGCAGCAGGTCGAGGCGTCGCTGGCCGGCATCAACGAGGCCCTGGCGCGCGCGACCGAGCACTACGAGCAGGCCGAGGCCGCCAACACGGTCATGTTCTCCCGCTAGCGGACCACCAAGCCGCCCGGCCGGACGATCCTTCCCCCGGCGTCCGGCCGGGCATCCCCCGGGCGCGGGCCGTACTCTGGGCGCATGGCCGTGTTCATCGATCCGCCCCGGTGGCCCGCCCACGGGACGCACTTCTCGCACCTCGTCTCCGACGCGTCGCTCGAGGAGCTGCACGGGTTCGCCCGGGCGGCAGGGCTCCCGTGCCGGGCCTTCGACCGCGACCACTACGACGTCGCCGCCGAACGGCACGCGGACCTCGTGGCGCGCGGGGCGGTGCCCGTCAGCGGCGGCGAGCTGGTGCGCCGGCTGGTGGCGAGCGGGCTGCGGGTGCCGGCCCGCCAGCGGCCGGAGCGGCTGCCGGGGGTCCTGGCGGACGCGTGGGAGCGGCTCGTTCCCGGAAGCCCGGGCGCCGGCCGCGAACTGATCCGGCGGTGGTCCGAACCGCACCGGCACTACCACGACCTGGCGCACCTGGAGTCGGTGCTGCACGCCCTGGAGCGGCTGGAGGGGGCCGGGGAACCGGCGGGGCCGCTGCCGCGGGCGGTCCGGCTGGCGGCCTGGCTGCACGACGCCGTGTACCAGGGGGTGCCGGGCCGGGACGAGGAGGAGTCGGCGGCGCTCGCGGAGACGCTCCTGCCGGCCGATGCCGTGCCGGGGGCCGAGCGCCGGGAGGCCGCGCGGCTGGTCCGGACCACGGCCGCCCACGACCCCGCAGCCGGCGACGACGCCGGGAGGCTCCTCTGCGACGCGGACCTCGAGGTCCTGGCCCGCCCGGGGCCGGCCTACCGGCGCTACGCGGAGGCCGTGCGCCGGGACTACGCGCACGTGCCGGACGCCGACTTCGCGGCCGGCCGCGCCCGGGTGCTCCGGGGGCTGCTGGAGCGCCCGCACCTGTACTCGACGCCGACGGCCCGCCGCTGGTGGGACGCGGCGGCGCGGTGGAACCTGGAGGCCGAGCTGCGCACGCTCGCCACATGACGGCGCCGGCCGCGGCCCCAGGACGGGGCCGCGGCCGGCGCGGTGTCGGTGCCTGTGCGGCGGACCGGCTAGAAGCCGCCCATGCCGCCCATCTCGTCGGCGCCCGGGGCCGCGGCGGCGGCCTTCTCGGGCTTGTCGGCGACGACGGCCTCGGTGGTGAGGAACAGGCCCGCGATGGACGCGGCGTTCTGCAGCGCGGAGCGGGTGACCTTCACCGGGTCGTTGACGCCGGCGGCCAGCAGGTCCTCGTACTCGCCGGTGGCGGCGTTGAGGCCGTGCGCGGCGGGCAGGCCCTTGACCTTGTCGGCGACGACGCCCGGCTCCAGGCCGGCGTTGAACGCGATCTGCTTCAGCGGGGCCTCAACGGCGACCTTGACGATGTTGGCACCGGTGGCCTCGTCGCCCTCGAGGGAGAGCTGCGCGAAGGCCTTCTCGCCGGCCTGGATGAGGGCCACGCCGCCACCGGCGACGATGCCCTCCTCGACGGCGGCCTTGGCGTTGCGCACGGCGTCCTCGATGCGGTGCTTGCGCTCCTTGAGCTCCACCTCGGTGGCCGCGCCCGCCTTGATGACGGCGACGCCGCCGGCGAGCTTGGCGAGGCGCTCCTGCAGCTTCTCGCGGTCGTAGTCGGAGTCGGAGTTCTCGATCTCGGCGCGGATCTGGTTGACCCGGCCGGCGATCTCGTCGGCGGACCCGGCACCCTCGATGATGGTGGTCTCGTCCTTGGTGACGACGACCTTGCGGGCGGTGCCCAGCAGGTCCAGGGTGGCGGTCTCCAGCTTGAGGCCGACCTCCTCGGCGATGACCTGGCCACCGGTGAGGATGGCGATGTCGGCCAGCATGGCCTTGCGGCGGTCGCCGAAGCCCGGGGCCTTGACGGCGACGGACTTGAAGATGCCGCGGATCTTGTTGAGGACCAGGGTGGCCAGGGCCTCCGCCTCGACGTCCTCGGCGATGATCAGCAGCGGCTTGCCGGACTGCATGACCTTCTCCAGGATCGCGACCATGTCCTTCACGGAGGAGATCTTGGAGTTGACGATGAGGATGTACGGGTCCTCGAGGACGGTCTCCTGGCGCTCGGCGTCGGAGACGAAGTAGGCGGAGATGTAGCCCTTGTCGAAGCGCATGCCCTCGGTCAGCTCGAGGTCCAGCCCGAAGGTGTTGGACTCCTCGACCGTGATGACGCCTTCCTTGCCGACCTTGTCCAGCGCCTCGGCGATCAGGCTGCCGATCTGGGGGTCGCCGGCGGAGATCGACGCGGTGGCGGCGATCTGCTCCTTGGTCTCGATCTCCTTGGCGGAGGCGATCAGCTCGGCGGTGACGGCCTCGACGGCCTTCTCGATGCCGCGCTTCAGGCTCAGCGGGTCGGCGCCGGCGGCGACGTTGCGCAGGCCCTCCTTGACCAGGGCCTGGGCCAGCACGGTGGCGGTGGTGGTGCCGTCGCCCGCGACGTCGTCGGTCTTCTTGGCGACCTCCTTGACGAGCTCGGCGCCGATCTTCTCGTAGGCGTCCTCGAGCTCGATCTCCTTGGCGATGGAGACGCCGTCGTTGGTGATCGTGGGCGCGCCCCACTTCTTCTCCAGAACGACGTTGCGGCCACGCGGGCCGAGGGTCACCTTCACGGCGTCGGCGAGGGTGTTCAGGCCCCGCTCGAGGCCGCGGCGGGCTTCCTCGTCAAATGCAATCATCTTGGCCATGGCGGCTGTGGTCCTTTCGGGACAGTCATGCGTACCGGTGGGCCGGAGGCAACGCCCGCGACGGACGGGGTCGGGGAAGGCGATTCGGTACGCCGGCCCCGGGGCCCCTCGCTGCGCCTGGCCCGGGTCACCGGGGAGCGCCTTAGCAGTCACGCTCCCCGAGTGCTAGGCCCAATCTTGGCACTCGACCCCGCCGAGTGCAAGCCGCCGCGGCGGGTTGCCGCCCCCGCGGCCGCGCGGCCCCCGGGAGGCGGGACGGGCGCTGCCCGGGCCCTCCGGGCGGGCGGGGCCTACGGGTAGTCGGTGCCGAGGACGGCGGCGACCTCGACCGGGATGTTGGAGGTCTGGTAGACGGTCCCGACGCCGAGCTGCGCGGCGACGTCCTCCGCGGTGGCGCGCGAGGCGTCGGAACGGTAGTAGACGGCGGAGAAGTCCTCGGTCCGCACCCAGTTGTCCGCTCCCACGGACGTGTAGCCCGCGCCCTGCAGCGTCGCCTGCCCCTGGCCGGCCAGTCCGTTGACCCCGGCCCCGTTGTAGACCCCGACCTGCAGCGATCGGTCCACGGTGGCCGGCTCCTCCGACTCGGTGGGCTCCGCGGACTCGGTCGGCTCGGCGGTCTCCGTAGGCTCCGCGGACTCGGTCGGTTCGGCGGATTCGGTGGGCTCCGCGGACTCCGTGGGTTCCGCGGACCCGGAACCCCCGCCCGGTTCCCCGGAGGACTGTCCCGCCGACGACGCGGCCGGGCTGGTGGCGGACGAGGCCGCGGTGGGCGTGTCGCTGCTTCCCGGAAGCAGGAAGAAGGACAGCACGCCGACCAGCAGGGCGAGGGCGCCGGCCCCGATCAGGACGCCGAGCCCCCGCCGCGTCGGCACGGTGCGCCCGGCCTCCCGGTGCACCCCCTGTCGGTCGGTGAACTCGGGGACCCGGTCGAACTCGTCGTTGGGGTACTTGCTCATCGCGCGTCAGTCCTCGGTGCTCGTGGGTCGAAGGGGTCGGTGGGCAGGTCGGTCGACGGCGGCGCGGCTCAGGCCTCGCCGGCCAGGCGCCGGGCGCTGCGGGCCCGGTGGCGCGTCGCCCGCTGGCGCCGCAGCCGCTTCACCAGCATCGGGTCGTGGGCCAGGGCCTCGTCGGTGTCGATGAGGGCGTTGAGCAACTGGTAGTAGTGGGCGGCGGAGAGGTCGAACAGGTCCCGGATCGCCTGTTCCTTGGCCCCAGCGTACTTCCACCACTGGCGCTCGAGGGCGAGCATGCGCTGTTCGCGCTCCCCGAGGGCGCTCCCGGCGTCGACGCTGAACTCCAGCCCGGCGGCTTCGGCTTCCACCCGCACCTTCCTCTCCGTTTCCGCGGCCCGCCGGTGCGCGGGCCACGGCTCCCATGTTAAGCGCCGAAGAACAGGCTTGTCATTTGGGCTCACCGGTGGAGGGGGCGGCACAATGGCCGCATGGACGTCCCGCAGCCGCAGCAGCCCCTGTTCGACGACGGCGCGGGCGCGGCGCCGGACGCCGGGGCCCCGCGCGGCGGCTCGGTGCCTGGCGCCAGGGCCCCGCGCGGGCCGGTGGCGCCGGACTGGGACCGGGCCATGGCGCCCGACTGGCGGGCGGCGCTGGAGCCGGCGGCCGGCCAACTGGCCGCGGTCGGCGAGCGCCTGCGGGAGCGGCACGCGGCAGGCGAGGTGATCCTGCCCGAGGCCCCGAACATCCTGCGCGCGTTCACGAGGCCCCTGGCGGACGTGCGGGTCCTCGTCGTCGGCCAGGACCCGTACCCGACGCCGGGGCACTCGATCGGGATGTGCTTCGCCGTCGAACGCCACGTCCGCCCCCTGCCGCGCAGCCTGGCGAACATCTACCGCGAGCTCGAGGACGACCTCGGCGTCCCCGCACCGCGCCACGGAGACCTCTCGGCCTGGGCCGACCAGGGGGTGCTGCTGCTCAACCGCGTGCTCACGGTGCGCGCCGGCGACTCGGGCTCGCACCGCTCCCTGGGCTGGCAGGCCGTGACGGACGCGGCCGTGTCCGCGCTGGTGGAGCGGGGAGGCCCGCTGGTGGCGGTCCTGTGGGGCCGGGACGCGCAGGCCATGGCGCCCCTGTTGGGCAGCGTGCCGGTCGTCGCCAGCGCGCACCCCTCCCCGCTGTCCGCCCGGCGGGGCTTCTTCGGGTCCCGGCCGTTCAGCCGCGTCAACCAGCTGCTCGCCGAGCAGGGCGCGCCGCCCGTGGACTGGTCGCTGCCCGGGTAGCGGCCCCGGCCTACCGGCGGCGGATCCGGCGCCGCTCGTGGCTGGCCCAGCCCTTGGTCAGCGGCCGGGCGATCGTGTCGCCCAGGACGATGCCCCCGGACATGGCCAGGATGACGGTCATGGCGTTGAACATCTGGATCAGGCCGACGCTGATCGTGCCGGCGTTGATCGTGATGTCGTACATGGCCCGGAAGATCGTCAGGCCGGGCAGCAGGTAGTAGGCGGCCGGGACGGCGACCACGAGCTGCGGGGCCCCGAGGCGCAGCGCGACCCAGCGTCCGGCGGCGCCGGCCACTACGGCCGCGACGGCCGGGGTGAGGCGGTCCCCCACCCCCGCGGCCTGCGCGAGGACGTACACGGCGTAGGAGAGCAGCCCGACGGCGGCGGTGGGCAGGGCCAGGCTGCGCGCGGTCTGCTCGTACACGGAGCCGTGGAGCAGCGCCACCCCCACGAAGACGGCGAGCAGCCACCCCGGATACGTGATGGCCCCGACCTGCGTGACGTCGAGGATGGGCAGCCCGAGGATCCCGGCCACGCCCAGCGCGGCCATGATCCCCCCGATGATGGCCCCGTACGTGATCAGGGCCGAGAAGAAGCGGCCCGCCGCGGTGACGGGGAAGCCGTTGATCGCGTCCTGGATCGCCGAGACGAACCGGGTCGAGGGCAGCAGCAGCATGATCCCGCCGGCCACGACGATCGACGGCTCGATCGGCACGGAGAGCGCCCACAGCAGCATGGCGATGCCGGTGACGTAGGCCGAGGCGAACATCGTGGAGAAGAAGTCGGGGACCCGCAGGCGCCCGAACGCGCGCATGACCTCCATGACGGAGTAGAAGGACGCGAACGCGATGACCGCACCGAGCCACGACCCCCCGGCGAACAGCACGAACGCGCCCGAGAACATGCCGCCGCCCGCCTGCGCCATCCACCGGGGGAAGGGCTTGGGCTGGCGCTGGATCTCCGCGAGCCGCTCCATGGCCTGGCCCCGCGTCAGCGTCCCGGCGACGATGTCCGAAACCAGCTGGTGCACCAGCGCCAGCCCCCCGAAGTTCCCGCTCCAGGAGCGCACGACGCGCAGGATGCTGATCGGGACCTGGTCCTCGGGGGCCCAGTTCAGGTGGATCGACTGGTTGGTGATGTCGACGTCGACGTGGCGCAGGCCCAGAGACGCGGTCACGGCGATGACGCTGGTCTCGACCTCCAGGGCGCCGGCGCCGAAGCGGAACATGGTCTCCGCCAGGTCCACCGTGAACTCGAGGGTGCGGCGCGCGGTGACGTCGTGCGTCTCGGCGATGACGCGGGGGTTCGCGTAGGGGCTGCCGATGAGCCGGTCCACGATCGAGAACGCCTGCGTGGGCGGCGACTCGGTCTGCCACAGGCGGGAGATGACGCGACGCGCGCCGGGCAGGTGGATCGATGGCCGCCGCCCGGCGGGCAGCCGGGTCGACGGCGGCGGCGGGCCGGGCGCCTTGGCCGGCGAGGGGGCCGAGGGCTCGGCGGGACGCGCCGGGACGCGGGGAATCGGGGCGGTGCGGGGGCCGGCCTCGCGCGCGGGCAGGGGCCGGGCCGGGGCCTCGACGATGGGCGTCTGCGCGGTCCGCGGGGCGTCCTCGGACGGGTAGGCGACCATGGACGCGCGGGCGATGGCCGGGTCGATGAGGCCGGTGGTGGGCGGCGGCTCGGGCGCGACGGTCGGCGCGAAGGGGATCTCGGCGCCCGGGTACGGCTCGCTCGGCGCGTGGGGCGCGGCGTCCGGCAGGTCGACGGCGTCCCAGTCCGGCTCCGTCTTGGAGCGGTCGTCCGGGGACCCCGGCAGCTCCACGCTGCCGGTGGGCAGGACGGCGGAGGTCCGCGGGCGCTCGGGCCCGTCCTCGGGCGCGGCCGGCTCCGGGGCCTCGAGCTCGTCGATGTTGATCCCGAGCGTCGGCGTCGCGCTGGGCGTGCCGGGGTGCAACGGCCCCTCGCCGTCGTCCTGCCCCGGCTCCTCCGCGCCGGACCCGGGGGTGTCGCCGGGGTGGGCGGCGGCGCGGTGCATCTCGCCCGTCGTGACGCGGCGGATGGGCCCCGCGTCGGGGTGCGGCTCGGACTCGGGGGTGCCGTGGTCGCGCGGCTCGGGAACGTCGCTGCCGGACACCGGACCTCCTGTTCTCGCTGCTGGGGTCCCGTCCACTGTACCGCCGCGCGGGGGCCTGTCGGGGTGCGTCCGGAGGGGCGTTCCACGGGGCGGCGGAATGCGTTCCGGGGCCGCGGGCGCGGGGGTGTCCGCGCGGTGTTGCGGAGGCCACGCCCGCGGTCCACCAAACGGTTGATCCGGGCCCGGCCGGCCGTCCGTAGCGTCGGTGGCGAGCCCGGGACGGCCCCGGGCCCTCCCGTGCGAAGGACCCCCATGAACCCCTCCCCCGGCGCCCGCCGCCGCCCGCCCCGGCGGTGGCTGCGCGTGCTCGTCCCCGCCCTGCTCGTCGTGGCCTGGCTCGCCGTCCTGGCCGTCGGCGGCCGGTCGTTCTCGGCCGCGTCCGAGGTCTCCACCAACGATCCGGCGGCCCACCTGCCCGCGGCCGCGGAGGCCACCGCCGTCGACCGGATCCAGCGCTCGCTGCGCGGCGACGCCCCGGCCCCGGCCGTGGTGGTCTTCGACTCCGCGGATCCGCTCTCCCCGTCCGACCTGGCGGGGATCCGGTCGGCCCTGGCGTCGGTCGGCGCGCTGCCCGTCGTCGCCGGCCCGCCCCCGGCGGCGCGCCCCAGCGACGACGGGAAGGCGGCCGTCGCCGTCGTCGCCCTGCGCGGTGAGGACGACGGCGGCGCCGGCGTCCGCGAGTCCGTCGAATCCATCAGGGCGGCCCTGGCCGGGCACCCCGTGCCGGGGGTGGCCACGCACGTCGCCGGCCCGGCCGGGCTCGTGGCGGACATCGGCGGCGCGTTCGCCGGGCTGGACGGGCTGCTGCTGCTCGTGGCCCTCGCCGTCGTGCTCGCCGTGCTCGTGGCGGTGTACCGCTCGCCGCTGCTGCCGCTGGCGGCGCTGGCCACGGCGCTGGCCGCCCTGACCGGGGCGATGGCCGCGACGGTGGCGCTGGCCCGGGCCGGCGTGTTCGGGCTCAGCGGGCAGACCCAGGGCGTGCTCATGATCCTCGTGGTCGGCGCGGCGACGGACTACGCGCTCCTCTACATCGCCCGCTACCGCGAGGAGCTGGCGCGCCACCCCGGCCGGTGGGACGCCACCGTGGCCGCCGTCCGCGCGACGGCCGGGCCCGTGCTCGCCTCGGGAGGCACGGTCGCCGCCGGGCTGCTGTGCCTGCTGCTCTCCGGGCTCGAGTCCAACCGCGCCATGGGGCCCGTCGCCGCGCTGGGCATCGCCTGCGCCGTGGCCGCCGCCCTGACCCTGCTGCCGGCCCTCCTCCTCGCGGCGGGCCGCGCCGCCTACTGGCCGCGGCGGATTCCGGCGGCCTCCCCGGCCGGGGCGCGGGAGTTCCCCGGCGGCAGGGGCACCGTCCCGGCATCGTCCGTCGCGGCCGCGGCACAGGCGGGGCGCGCGGCGGCGCAGCCCGACGGCGGCGTCTCGGCCCGGGTCGGACGCGTGGTCGCGGCGCGCCCGCGCCGCGTGTGGGTGGCGACGACGCTGGTCCTCGGCCTCGGTGCCCTGGGCCTGCTCCAGCTGCAGGCCACGGGCGTTTCGCAGGCCGACTTCGTCGTCGGCCCCACCGACTCGAAGGCCGGAGAGGCGGCGCTGGCGGAGCACTTCCCCGCCGGCGCGGCGTCCCCGACCGTCGTCGCGGCCCCGGCCACGCACCAGGACGCGGTCGCCGCCGCGCTGGGGGCGGACCCGGGCGTGGCCGCCGTCGGTCCGGCCACGGCGGCCGGCGGCGTCGGCGCCGCCGAGACCGGCGGCGGGCCGGCCGTCCTGTTCCAGGCGACGCTGCGCGACGCACCCGAGTCCGCGGCCGCCGAGGCCACGGTGGAGCGCCTGCGCGCCGACTTCGACGCGCCGCGCTTCGGCGGCTCGGTGCTGGTCGGCGGGGACACCGCCGTCGCGCTGGACACGCGGGACGCCGCGGTGCGGGACCGCGCCGTCGTCATGCCCCTGGTCCTGGCGGTGATCCTGGCCATCCTGGCCCTGCTGCTGCGCTCGCTGGTGGCGCCGCTGCTGCTGGTCGCCACGACCGTGCTGTCCTTCGGCACGGCCCTGGGCGTCTCGGCGCTCGTGTTCAACCACGTCCTGGGCTTCCCCGGGGCGGACGCGTCGGTCCCCCTGTTCGCGTTCGTGTTCCTCGTGGCCCTGGGCGTGGACTACAACATCTTCCTCATGGCGCGGGCCCGCGAGGAGACGGGCGCGCACGGGACGCGGGCCGGGGTGCTGCGGGCGCTGGCCGCGACCGGCGGGGTCATCACGTCGGCCGGCGTGGTCCTGGCGGCCACGTTCGCCGCGCTCGGCGTGCTGCCGGTGCTGTTCCTGGTCCAGCTCGGGTTCATCGTGGCGTTCGGCGTGCTCCTGGACGCCCTGGTGGTCCGCTCGCTGTTGGTGCCCGCGCTCGCGTACGACCTGGGGCCGCGCTGGTGGTGGCCCGCCCGGACGCCCGCGCCCGGCCACGCCGGCGGCGGGACGGGCGCACGGCGGGAGCCGGACCCCGGGGCCGGGCCGGCGTCGGGACCGGAGCCGCCGTCGGGACCGGAGCCGGGGCGGCAGCCGGGACCGGGGTCGGAGCCGCGCCCGGGCGGGCCGCGGGAATACACCGGGAGCCCCACCCGTTGATGCATGCGATTGCATGAAACGACGGCTGGAGGGTTGATGGAGCAGCAACTGGAGATCGGTGTCGAGACGTTCGGCGACGTCACGGAGGGCCCGGACGGGTCGCTCCTGCACCACGCGCAGGTGTTGCGCGACGTGGTCGAGGAGGGCGTGGCCGCCGAGCAGGCGGGGCTGGACTTCTTCGGCGTGGGCGAGCACCACCGGGCCGACTACGCGGTCTCAGCGCCCGAGACGGTCCTGGCGGCCGTCGCGGCCCGGACGGAGCGCATCCGCCTGGGCTCGGCCGTGACCGTGCTCAGCTCGGACGACCCGGTGCGCGTGTTCCAGCGCTTCGCGACGGTGGACGCGATCTCGAACGGCCGCGCGGAGGCGATCCTCGGGCGCGGCTCCTTCATCGAGTCGTTCCCGCTCTTCGGCTACGACCTCAACGACTACGAGTCGCTGTTCGAGCAGAAGCTGGAGCTGTTCGCGGAGCTGCTCAAGGAGCGGCCCGTGCACTGGCGCGGCGGCCTACGACCGGCCATCAACGGGCTGCGCGTGTATCCGGAGACGGAGGGCGGGCTGGACGCCTGGGTCGGCGTCGGCGGCAGCCCGGGGTCCGTCGTCCGCGCCGCCCGCCACGGGCTGCCCCTGTTCCTGGCGATCATCGGCGGGGACCCGCTGCAGTTCAGGCCGCTCGTCGACCTGTACCACCGCTCCCTCGCCGAGGCCGGGCAGCCGGCCCGGCGCGTGGGCGCGCACGTGCACGGCTTCGTGGCGGACACGGACGAGGAGGCCCTCGACATCCTGTGGCCGCACTACGAGCGGACCATGAACCGGCTCGGTCGGGAGCGCGGCTGGCCGGCGGCGTCGCGGATCCGGTTCGAGGCCTCGGCCGGGCCGGCCGGAAACCTGTTCGCGGGCAGCCCGGAGACCGTCGCGCGGAAGTACGTGCGCGCCGCCCAAGGCCTCGGTCTGTCCCGCTTGGACATCAAGTACAGCGCCGGCACGCTCCCCCACGGGCCGATGCTGCGCAGCATCGAGCTGCTCGGGACCAAGGTCAAGCCGCTCGTGCTGGACATGCTCGCCGGCTCCTGAGTCCGGCCGCGGACCCGGACACGCGAAAGGCCCCCGCCGAGGCGGGGGCCTTTTCGTGTGGTGGTTCCTACTGGACTCGAACCAGCGACCTCTCGCGTGTGAAGCGAGCGCTCTAACCAACTGAGCTAAGGAACCGGGGCGTGCGCCGCGCGGGCGTACCGTGAAAGGTTACCCGAGCGCCGGGCGCCTCTCCAAATCGGCCCCGACCCGGACGGTCAGCCCGGGACCCGCCGCCCCGGTCGGCGGGACGGACGATCGGCAGCGCCGATCCTCAGGCGTCCTGCACGTCCAGGACGACCTTGATGTCGCCGTCGCGCGGCTCGAACGCGGCCGCGAAGTCCTCCAGCGGGTGCCGGCGGCTGATGAGGCGCTCGAGCCAGTGCCGCTCGGCCTGGGCCAGGGCGTCGGCGGCGAGCAGGTAGTGCTGGCGGTTGGCGTTGACGGTGCCGAAGACGACGTCGTTCTCCAGGACGGCGGTGCGGTTGAGGCCGCCGACGTCGACCTGCCGCTCCGAGCCGGCCGCGGAGATCCCGGTCAGGCACGTGATGGCGTTCTTCCCGGTGCGCGTCATGGCCTCGACGACGACGGCGGGCACGCCGGTGCACTCGACGACGACGTCCGGGTCCAGGCCCGATTCCCCGAGGGAGTCGGTGTGGTAGATGGCGCCCAAGTCCGCGACGAGCTCGGGTTTGGGGCCGCTGTCGACGATGTCGTACACGTGGACCTCGAGGCCGCGCTGGGCGCCGAGCAGCGCAGCGAGCAGCCCGATCGGGCCGGCGCCGGTGACGGCGACCGTCTTCGGCTCGAACCAAGCGCGGTCGCCGATGCGCTGGATCTGCTCCCACGCCTTGGCGACGACGGTCGCGGGCTCGAGGAGCACGCCGAGCGATCCCAGCTCCGGGTCCAGCCGCACGAGCGCCTCCGGCTGGGCGCGCCACTGGTCCCGGGCGAAGCCGTGCAGGCCCTTGATGCCGTGCTCGGTGTACTCGCCGTTGAGACACATGTCCCACTCGCCGACCGCGCACGCGCGGCAGGGCTCGGGGTCGGGGCGGCGGACGATGCCGACGACGAGGTCGCCGGCCGCCAGCCCCGATTCCTGCGGGGCGCGGCGGACGCGGCCGAGGTTCTCGTGCCCCAGCACCAGGTGCTCCTCCGCCGGCGGGGCCTCGCCGTACTCCGCGGCGACGATCTCCCGGTCCGTGCCGCACAGGCCGACGGCGAGCGCGTCGACCACGACGGGGCCCTCCGCCTCGTCGGGTTCCGGGACGTCCCGCAGCTCCAGCGAGTCCTTCGTTCCGGGCGTGACGGTCAGTGCGCGCATGGGCTGCTCCTCGGTCGGGTGCCGTTCCTCGGGCGGTGCCGTCAGGCTAGCGGCGGCCCGTCGGGGCCGAAAGGGGCGGCGGAGGCGGCGCCGGGGCCCGCGGGGGCCGGGCCCGCTCCCCCTGCCGTTTCCGGCGCCCGCGCCGGGTGGGTTAACCTTGTGCCACGGACCGCCATGGTCCCGCGCCTCTTTAGCTCAGTTGGCCAGAGCACCTGTCTTGTAAACAGGGGGTCGCCGGTTCGAATCCGGCAAGGGGCTCTGCTCCACCACTGTAGATGTCGCCCCTCAGGCGCCCTCGCCCGCGAAGAGGTGGCCGACGACCCGGACGTTGCGCGCGGTGTAGCGCCAGCGGAGGTAATGCAGATCCACCGCCACGCCCACATCCAGGTCCACGACGGCATGGCCCTGGCCGATCGGCCCGGACAGCTCGAGCCGCACGAGGTTTGCGTCCCGGGTCGCGGAGACGACGGAAGGGTTGGGGTCCAAGCCGCCCCAGATCGGGAGATCCAAGGGGCTGAACATGCCCAGCACCATCGGCTGCATCGGGAACGCCTCGAGCTTCTCCACCGCGGCCGGACGCCCCGTCTCCTGCAGGAGGCGCACCCGGGTGCCCGGGTGGTAGCTGGCGCGGAGGAACTCCGATTCCGCTTCGATGGTCCCCTCGGGCGTGAACGCCCGCACCTCGAACGTCTCGGGAACGGCCCCGGCGACGTCCACGGTGGCCAGCACCATCTCCCCTCGCCGCCGAGCCGTGGCGGCCCGAACCACCGCGACGAGATGTTCCAGCCCTTCGGCCATGGCGCCCCCTCCCCCTGATGGAGCCACCCTACTGGTCGGACGCCA
Source organism: Arthrobacter paludis (assembly GCF_056782315.1). Classification (NCBI taxonomy): domain Bacteria; kingdom Bacillati; phylum Actinomycetota; class Actinomycetes; order Micrococcales; family Micrococcaceae; genus Arthrobacter; species Arthrobacter paludis. Next base: position 12,942 of record NZ_JBXAEW010000021.1, on the reverse strand, counting down.
GGGAACCCTCCCTGCGGGTCCCTTCCTGCCCAGCCGCCCCTCCGGGAATCGTGCGGGCCCGCGCTTTGCCGCAGGAATCCCCGAGGAATCGCCCCACCCGGCTCCGCGCACCGGCCGGCCGTGGGATCGTTGCTGCGGCGGGCGGCCGAGGCCCGGCGCGTCCGCCGGAGCCGGTAGCGGCCCGCATTCCCGGGGGGAGCCACATGCGGGGGAAGATCTCTGCCGTCGTCGCTGCGTGCGCGATCATCGTTTCTGGCCTGGCCGTGCCGGCCGAGGCCGCGACCGTCTACAAGGCGCCGCTGCGCACCGCGGCCCGGTCCCTGCCGGTGGCCGCCGAGCAGAACTCGGGCTACGACCGCGACCGCTACTTCGGGGACTGGAAGGACGCCGACCGGGACTGCCGCAACACGCGGGCCGAGGTGCTGCAGAAGGAGTCCCGCGTGACGGCCCGGTTCAGCTCCACGGGCTGCACCGTGAAGTCCGGCAAATGGGTGACGACCTGGGACAACCGCACGCACACCTACGCGTCCACGGTCCAGATCGACCACACGGTGCCCGTCCACGAGGCCTGGGGTTCCGGCGCCAGGTCCTGGACGCAGGCGCGCCGGGTGGCCTTCTACAACGACCTGGGCGACTCCCGCGCCCTGAACGCGCAGACCTCCGCCCTGAACTCCTCCAAGTCCGCCCGCGGGCCCGAGGAGTGGATGCCCCCGGCCAACAAGTGCCGGTACATCGCGGAATGGATCGCCGTGAAGATCCGCTGGGGCCTCAAGGTCGACTCCGCCGAGAAGACGGCGCTGGTCCGGCAGGCGGACCGCTGCACGAACACCACGCTGACCGTCAACCGGCTCTAGCCCCGGGCGCCTACCCGCGCCGGATCCGCGACGCCTCGCGGCGGTCCACCGGCGCGTGCCCGCCGCACGCCGAGCACGTGACGGAGTACTTGCGGCCGAAGGTCCAGACCGGGATGAAGAACACGGTCAGTTTGGTCCCGCGTTCGGTCAGCTCCTGCAGCGCGTGCCGACCGCAGAAGCGGCACGTGGCGGGGCCTGCGGCCGAGGTGCGGTGGTACGAATTCATCCCGAACAACAGAAACACGGTGCGCCCCTCTCTCGGTGACGGTGCCGGCGGACAGCGGGCCCGGCCGGCCCGACAGTAGCCGGGGATGCCCGGCGACTCCATGCGTGCCGTCGGCGGCCGCGGGCGGCGGCGCCACCGGGCCGGACACCGCCCGGCCACCCCGTGGCGCCCGTGCGCCACCCGGACGCCACGGTCCGTTCACGCCGCCACGGCACCGTGGGCCCATGCCCCTGATTCTCCCCGGCAACGCCCACCTCGTCGACCGCCGCCGCTTCCTCACGGGAGTCGCCGGCGTCTCCGCCGCGGCCGCCCTCGCCGCCGCCCCCGCCTCCGCGTCCGACGCCGCGGCCGCCCCCGGCCGCGCGCGCGGGAACCCCTTCACGATGGGCGTCGCCTCCGGCGACCCCACCCCCTCCGGCGTGGTCCTCTGGACCCGCCTCGCCCCGGCGCCCTTCGAGCCGGGCGGCGGCATGCCCGCCGGCCACGCCGTCGTCCAGTGGCGCATCGCCACGGACCCGGACATGCGCCGCGTCGTCCTGCAGGGCACGAGCCACGCCCCGGCGGAGCTCGCGCACTCCGTCCACGTCGAGGCCGAGGGCCTGCGGCCCAACACCGAGTACTTCTACGAGTTCCGCCACCGGAACCACACCTCGCCCGTCGGGCGCACGAAGACGCTGCCGGCCCCCGGCGCCGACGTCGACCGCCTCGACTTCGCCTTCGTCTCCTGCCAACGCTGGGAACACGGCTTCTTCCCGTCCTACCGCCACCTCGCGGCCGAGGACCTGGACCTGGTGGTCCACCTCGGCGACTACGTCTACGAGTACGAGGTCCCGGCCGACGGCGGCCTGCGCCGGACCCCCACCCCGGCCGCGGCCCGGCCCGCCCCGCAGACGCTGGACCAGTGGCGCGCCCGCTATGCGCTCTACAAGTCCGACCCCGACCTGCAGGCCGCCCACGCCCGGTTCCCGTTCATGGTCACGTGGGACGACCACGAGGTCGCGAACGACTACGCCGGGGGCTGGGCCGGACAGACGGAGGCGTTCACGGCCGTCCGCGCCGCTGCGTACCAGGCCTACTACGAGCACCAGCCGCTCCGCGCCCGCTCCCTGCCGCGCGGGGCCGACATGCGCCTCTACCGCCGCCTCCAGTACGGGACGCTGGCCCAGTTGGACGTGATCGACGGCCGCCAGTACCGCGACGCCCCGCCCTGCGGCTGGGGCGAGGCGCCGGCCTGCGAGGCGGCCTACGACCCGTCGATCAGCATGCTCGGCGCCGAGCAGGAACGGTGGCTCGACGACGGCCTGCGCGCCTCGGACGTCCGCTGGAACGTCATCGGGAACAACGTCATGGTCTCCCGGCTCGACCACGACGGCGCCGCCGGCGACCTGCTCTGGCACGACGCGTGGGACGGCTTCCCGGCGGCCCGGAAGCGGCTCCTGGACGCCGTGGCCGGACCGTCGGTGCGCAACGCCGTCTTCATCACCGGCGACTGGCACTCGACGTTCGTGAACGACATCCACCTCGACTTCGACCGCCCCGGCTCCCCGGTCGTGGCCACGGAGTTCGTCGGGACCTCGGTCAGCACCAACGGCGACGGCGAGGTCTACGGGCCGTACTACGGCCCCATGATCGAATTCAATCCCCACATCAAGTTCTTCGACGGGGACCGGCGCGGGTACGTCCGCTGCAGCGTCACCCCGGACCGCTGGCGGACCGAGTTCCGGATGGCCGAGAGCGTCGCCACCCGGTCGGCCCGCCAGTACACGCACGCGGCGTTCGAGGTCGCCGACCGCGTGCCGGGCGCGGTCCGCGCGTAGGGCAAGCGGCGGTCCGCGCCTGGGCCCGGCGTAGGTCGGCGTCTGGCGCCGGCGTACATCCGGGCGTAGGGCCGGGACCTACGACTGCCCGCCGATGACCTCCTGGGCCCACGCGGCGAAGTCCGGGTCCGCCTGGGCGTCCCACTCCTGGCCCTGCACGTACACGGTCGGCGTCCCGCCGACCTGGTAGGCGTTGAACGTCTCGTTGGTGAACTGGGCCCAGGGCCGGAACGTGCCGTCCTCGATGCAGCCCTCGACGTCGCCCGCGCCGGACTCGCCCGCGATCCGGGCCAGCGTCGCGTTGTCCAGGCCGGCGCCGCCCTCGGCCGGCTGCTGCGCGAACAGGGCCGCGACGTAGTCCCCGTACGCCTCCGGCGAGGTGTCGGCGACGCAGGCGACGGCGTTGGCCGCCCGCGAGGAATAGTTCGTGGTGGAGACGCGGTCCAGGAACGTGGCGATCCGGTACTCGACCGTGGCGTCGCCGCTTTCGGCCAGCCCGGAGAGGAAGCCGTGGTTCTGCTGCTCGAACTGGGCGCAGAACGGGCAGCCCATGTCCGCGTAGACGACGACCTGCGCGGGCTCGCCCTCGGGGGCGGCCTCGACACCGGCGGGCAGGCCGTTCTCGCCGGCGGGCGGGATCTGGTTCTTGTCGACCGTGGTCTCCGGGGTCTGCTCGAGCCCGTCCGCGGCCAGGGTGATGCCGCCGTACTGGTTGCCGCCCGCGGGGGCGGGGCCGGCGTCGGCGATGTCCTGGCTGCGGTTCTGCAGGATGATGGCCGCGACGAGCGCGATGACCAGGACGACGGCGACGAGCACGCCGACCTTGATCAGGATCCCCTTCCGCTTGGCCTTGCGCTGCTGCTCCTCGTGCAGCCTCCGCGCGGCCTCCCGCGCCTGCTGGGTCCGCTGCGCCTTCGGGGGGCGGGGGGTGTTCGCTGCCATCAACTGCCGTTCCTTAGCTCCAGTGCGGGTCAGAACCTGCGGCCAGTGTAGATGACGGCCACCACAGCCAAGAGCGCGACGGGCGGCTAGGCTCGGTGACAAAACGCACGTCCGCCGAAACCGAGGGGGCCAGCAGTGTCAGTTGCCGAACCGTCCCACCCGTCCACCGTGCCCGGGGACTACGACTTCGTCGTGGTCGCCAACCGCCTGCCGGTCGACCGCGTCACCGGAGACGACGGGGCACGCTCCTGGCGGCGCTCCCCCGGCGGGCTCGTCACCGCGCTCGCCCCCGTGATGGAGAGCGCGGACGGGGCGTGGGTCGGCTGGCACGGCGCCCCGGACGAGACGCTGGGCGAGTTCGACGAGGGCGGCATGCACCTGGTCCCCGTCCCGCTGAGCGAATCCGACGTCGCCCTCTACTACGAGGGCTTCTCCAACGCCACGCTCTGGCCCCTCTACCACGACGTGATCGTCGCCCCCGAGTTCCACCGCACCTGGTGGGACCGGTACCGCGAGGTCAACCGCCGATTCGCCGAGGCGGCGGCCGGGGCCGCGTCCGAGGGCGCCACGGTGTGGGTGCAGGACTACCAGCTGCAGCTCGTGCCCGCGATCCTGCGCCGGCTGCGTCCCGACGTGCGGGTCGGGTTCTTCAACCACATACCGTTCCCGCCGCTGGAGATCTTCGCGCAGCTGCCGTGGCGGCGGCGGGTCCTGGAGGGGCTGCTCGGGGCGGACCTGATCGGCTTCCAGCGCCAGTCCGACGCGAACAACTTCCTGCGCTGCGTGCGCCGCTACCTCGGCTACACGGTCAAGGCCCAGCACGTGCACGTGGCGGACGACGGCGGCGCCCCGCACCGGCTGGTCCGCGCGGAGGCCCACCCGATCTCCATCGACGCGGCCCGCATCGCCGACCTGGCCCGCGACCCGGAGATCCAGGCCCGGGCCCGGGAGATCCGCGAGGACCTCGGCAACCCGGAGACGATCCTGCTCGGCGTGGACCGCCTGGACTACACGAAGGGCATCCGGCACCGGATCAAGGCGTTCGGCGAGCTCCTCGAGGACGGCCAGCTGCGGGTCGGGCAGGCCTGCCTGGTCCAGGTGGCCAGCCCCAGCCGCGAGCGCGTGGAGAGCTACGCGGCCCTGCGCGAGGAGGTCGAGGGCACGGTCGGGCGCATCAACGGCGAGTACGACACGATGGGCCACACGGCCGTGCGCTACCTCCACCACGCCTACCCCGTCGAGGAGATGGTGGCCCTCTACCTCGCCGCGGACGTGATGCTGGTGACCGCGCTGCGGGACGGCATGAACCTGGTGGCCAAGGAGTTCGTCGCCGCCCACCACGACAACCGGGGCGTGCTGGTGCTCTCCGAGTTCGCGGGGGCCGCCGACCAGCTGCGGCACGCCGTGCTCGTGAACCCGCACGACATCGACGGGCTCAAGGAGTCGATCATGGACGCCGTGCGGATGCCGGAGGCCGAGAAGGCGCGCCGCATGCGCATCATGCGCCGGCAGATCGTCGCGAACGACGTGGACCGGTGGCAGCGCACCTTCCTGGCCTCCCTCGCGGAGCTGGGAGAGTAGCCGTGGCGCTGGAGCATCCGCTGCGGGAGGCCATCGCGCGCCTCGCCGCCGTCGACCGCCTCCTGGTGGCCATGGACTTCGACGGCGTGATGGCGCCGTTCGTGCAGCGGCCCGAGGACGCGCGCCCGCTGCCCGAGTCGGCGGCGGCCCTGCGCCGCCTCGCGTCGGCGCGGGGGACGACGACGGCGCTGCTCTCCGGCCGGGACCTCGCGGGACTGCGCCACGTCGCCTCCCCGGGGCCCGACACGCTGCTCGTCGGCAGCCACGGGGCCGAACGCTGGGCACCCGCGGACGCGGCCGGGGAGACCGGCGTCGAGCTGGACGCCGCGCAGCGCGCCCTGCTGGAGGACGTGCGGGACCGGTTCGCCGCCGTCGTCGACTCCCACCCGGGCACCCGGCGCGAGGACAAGCCCGCCGGCACGGTGCTGCACGTGCGCGGAGCGGAGGAGGACGTCGCCCGCGACGCCCTGGAGGCCGGACGGGCCGCCGTCGCCGGGCTCGACGGGCTCAAGGTCACGGAGGGCAAGGCCGTCCTGGAGACCTCGGTGGTCGCCGCGGACAAGGGCGCCGGCCTGGAGTGGCTGCGCCGCGCCACCGCCGCCGACGCCGTGCTCTTCGCCGGCGACGACGTCACGGACGAGCACGCGTTCGCCGTGCTCGGCGACGGCGACGTCGGCGTCAAGGTCGGCGACGGCGAGACGGCGGCCGCGCACCGCGTGGCCGGCATCGACGACGTCCCCGGCCTGTTGGCCGAGGTCCTCCGCGTGAGAAGCTAAACACCCGTCCACCACGGACCGTCGGGCACCCACGTGCCCGTGAAGGGACCAGCCCATGGCCAGCGTCACGTTCGAGAAAGCCACCCGCCTCTACCCCGGCACCGCCAGGCCGGCCGTCGACGCCCTGGACCTGGAGATCGCCGACGGCGAGTTCCTGGTGCTCGTCGGCCCCTCCGGCTGCGGCAAGTCCACGTCGCTGCGCATGCTCGCCGGCCTCGAGGACGTGGACTCGGGGCGGATCCTCATCGGCAGCCGCGACGTCACGGACGTCCCGCCCAAGGACCGGGACATCGCCATGGTGTTCCAGAACTACGCCCTCTACCCGCACATGAGCGTCGCGGACAACATGGGCTTCGCCCTGAAGATCGCAGGCATCGGCAAGGAGGAGCGCCGCCGACGCGTCGAGGAGGCGGCCCGGCTGCTGGACCTGGAGGAGTACCTGGACCGCAAGCCCAAGGCGCTCTCCGGCGGGCAGCGCCAGCGCGTGGCCATGGGCCGGGCGATCGTGCGCTCCCCCCAGGTGTTCCTCATGGACGAGCCGTTATCCAACCTCGACGCGAAGCTGCGCGTGCAGACCCGCACCCAGATCGCCTCGCTGACCCGGCGCCTGGGCGTCACCACCGTGTACGTGACGCACGACCAGGTGGAGGCCATGACGATGGGCGACCGCGTCGCCGTGCTCAAGGACGGGATCCTCCAGCAAGTCGACACCCCGCGGAACCTGTACGACCGCCCCGCGAACGTGTTCGTCGCCGGGTTCATCGGCTCCCCGGCCATGAACCTGCTCGAGCTGCCGCTGGAGGACGGCGGGGTGCGCTTCGGCTCCGGCCACGCCGCGGTCCCGGAGGCCGCGGTGGCCGGCGCGGCGACGGCGACCGTCGGCGTCCGGCCCGAGGACCTGGAACCGGTCGACGACGGCGCGGGGCTGCCGGTCGACGTGGACGTCGTCGAGGAACTCGGGGCCGACGCCTACGTCTACGGGCGGGCGCGGGTCGGGGGGACGGAGCACGACGTCGTCGTCCGCGTCGACGGGCGCACCCCGCCCGCCGCCGGGCAGACCCTCCACGTGCTGCCCGCCGCGGGCCGGGTCCACCTCTTCGACACCGCCACCGGGCTCCGGCTCGGCGGCTCCCCCGCCGGCACGCCGGAGGCCTCGCTCGCGGACGTCGAGGCGGCGCTCTCCGGCGGGGCGGCCGAGGCGTAGGGGGGGCGGCGTGCGGCGGCCCGGTGCCGAGTGGAACGACGAGCCCACCGACTACACCCAGCGGGGCAAGCTCCCGCGCGACCGCGCGGCGGCCTCCGCGCGCGGCTCCCTGAGCATCACCTCCTCGACCACCGACCCGGCCCTGCTGGACCTGCCCTGGGAAGTCCCGCTCGAGGAGTGGCCGCCCGAGTACCTGGCGGCCCTGCCGCGCGGCATCTCCCGCCACATCGTGCGCTTCGCCCGGCTCGGCGACGCGGTGATCGCCGTCAAGGAGACGGGCGAGCACATCGCCCGGCACGAGTACCACATGCTGCGCAAGCTGCGCCGGCTCTCCGTGCCCAGCGTCGAGCCGGTCGCCGTGATCACCGGCCGCACGTCCCCCGACGGCGAGGAGCTGGACCCGGTGCTGGTCACCCGGCACCTGCGCTACTCGCTGCCGTACCGCGCCCTGTTCTCCCAACGGCTCTCCCGGGACACCCTCACCCGGCTCATCGATGCCCAGGCGCTGCTGCTGGTGCGGCTGCACCTCGCCGGGTTCTTCTGGGGCGACGTGTCCCTGTCCAACACGCTGTTCCTGCGCGACGCCGAGGCGTTCGCCGCCTACCTCGTGGACGCGGAGACCGGCGAGCTCTACCCGGAGCTGTCCCAGGGCCAGCGCGAGTACGACCTCGAGATCGCGCGGGTGAACATCGCCGGCGAGCTGATGGACCTCATGGAGGCCGAGCTCATCGAGGACACCGTGGAGCCGCTGGAAACCAGTGAGCAGATCATGGACGCGTACCGCGGGCTCTGGGCGGAGCTGACGCGCAAGGACCGGTTCGACGCGGCCGAGCGGTGGCGCGTCGACGAGCGGATCCGCCGCCTCAACGAACTGGGGTTCGACGTCGACGAGCTGTCCCTGCGCACCACCGAGGACGGCGCCCAGCTGCAGATCCAGCCGAAGGTGGTCGACGCCGGCCACCACCAGCGCCGGCTGATGCGCCTGACCGGCCTCGACGTCCAGGAACGGCAGGCCCGCCGGCTGCTCAACGACATCGACGCGTTCCGCGCCAAGCGGCACCCGGACGCCGACGAGTCCCTCGCCGCCGCGCTGTGGCTGGAGCAGGTCTTCGGGCGGATCACGGGCATGGTGCCGAAGGAGCTGCGGCGCAAGCTCGAGCCGGCCCAGGTGGTCCACGAGGTCCTGGAGCACCGCTGGTACATCTCCGAACGGAGGGGCCGCAACGTCCCGCTCACGGAGGCCGTCCAGGCCTACGTCGACGACGTGCTCCGCCACCGCCGCGACGAGGCCGCGATCATGCTCAACCCGCCGACCGAGCTGCTGCGCGTCTACGACCTGCGGCACCAGCCGGAGGACGGGGAACCGAACGGGAGCGGGGACCCGAACGGGGCCGGAGACGCCGGGGCCGGGCGGGGGCCGGGCTCCCCCGCCTAGGGCAGCTCCACTCCCCCGAGCCCGAAGACCGCGGCGGCCGGCCCGGCGCCGGCGAGCACGACGACGTCGCCGGCCGCGTCCGGCCGGACCGTGGCCTGGATCCCCCCGCCGACGCCGCCGAGGCGCTCGGGCCCGCCCGCGGGCACCGCCCCGACGAGGGCGACCGGCAGCTCCACGCCGTCGAACCCGGCCCGGGACGCCACCACGAGGGCGCACGCCTCGGCGTGCTCGCGGACGAACACCAGCACGTCGCCCTCGGCGTGCAGCCAGCGGATCCCGCCCTCGAGCAGCGCCGGGTGCCCAGCGCGCAGGGCGGCCATCCGGGCATACAGCGGCCGCAGGTCGTCGAGCACCCGGTCCGGGTCGTCCCAGGGCATGGGGGTGCGCGATTCCTCCCCGTTCGTGCCGCGCAGGCCGAACTCGTCGCCCATGAAGACCATCGGGATCCCCGGCAGCATGAACTGCAGGGCGACGCCCACCGGCTGGCCGCCGTCGAGCATGGCCGTCGCGGCGCGGGCGGTGTCGTGCGTGTCGATCGCGTTCATGTTGGCCCGGCGCACGGACCACGGGAAGGCGGCGGCGAAGTCCCGGTGGGTGTCCAGGAACTCCTCGGCCTCGATCCGGTCGGGACCGTCTTGCGGCAGCCCGAAGAACCAGGCGCCGCCCGCCGGCCCGAAGCCCGGGGCGGGGACCTCGTCGTCGTCCACCGGGTCCCCGGCCGCGTCGAGGTCGCCGGTCGCGTGCAGGTGCGCGTCGTCCCCGCGGTCGGGGGCGCCGCCACGGTGTGCCCCGCCGTCGTGCCCCCGCCCCGCCTCCGGGGGACCCGCGTCCGCGGCGGCGATCCGCGCCTGCCCCGCGGCGGGGTCCGGCACCGCCGGCGCCTCCCCCCGGGCGAGCCACTGCCAGAGCGGCCGCGTGAAGTTCGTGTAGGTCATCGCGCCGTGCCACGTGTCGCCCTGGAAGTCGGGGGCGGCGTCGGACGTGGCCTCGGCCAGAAGCATCGCGTCCGGCTTGATGCGCCGGACGGCGTCGCGGACGAGCAGGGCGACCTCGCGGTTGAGGTCGTCGGCGCCCATCCTTCCGGTCATGTTGGCGACGTCGATGCGCCACCCGTCGAGGTCGAACGGGGGCCGGAGCATGCGGGCAACGACGGACTCGTCGTCGAGGATGAACCGGCGGCGCAGGGCCGTGGAGTTCCAGTTGAACTTCGGCAGGGACTCCACGCCGAGCCAGGCCACGTAGCTGGTGTGGTCGGGGCTGAAGTAGTAGTAGTCGGCCTCGGGGGCGTCGGCGTCGTCGCGGGCGGCCCGGAACCACTCGTGCGCGTCCCCCGAGTGGTTGGTGGTGAGATCGCCGATGACCCGCAGGCCGCGGGCGTGGGCCGCCTCCACGAGCCGCACCAGGGCGGCGTCGCCGCCCAGGAGCGGGTCCACGGAGCGGAAGTCGGCGGCGTCGTAGCGGTGGTTGGAGCGGGCCGGGAAGACCGGCGTCAGGTACAGGACGGTCGCGCCGAGGGCCTGGATGTGGTCGAGTCGCTCGCGGACGCCGTCGAGGTCGCCGCCGTAGAACTGGTACGGGGTCTCGGGACCGTGCCCGACGACGGGGGTGGCGTCCCAGTCGCAGGCGATGGCCCAGTCCGGCACGGGGTGGGCGTCGGCCGCGGCGGAGCGCGCGAAGCGGTCCGGGAAGACCTGATACATCACGGAGCCGGGCACCCAGTCGGGGGCCGGGCCGTCGATGGCGATCCTGAAGTCGTGGGCGTCGGGGACGTCCCGCTGGTGCATCCCGGCGGCGTTGACGTGCAGCGACCGCCCGTCCGCGCGGAGGACCCACCGGTAGGACTGGACGGGGTTGAGCACGCGCAGGCGCGCCTCCCACCAGTCCCACCCCGCGGCCCGGCCGGCGAGGACCGCCCGGTCGAAGTGCGGCTCGGCGTCGCGCAGGCTGCGCAGCCAGACGCTCTCCACGCCCCAGTGCCCCGCGGGCACGCGCAGGCGCACGGTCACCGGGTCGCCCAACGCCCGGGGCCGGTCCCCGACGTGCAGCGCGGATCCGTCGTGGTGCGGTTCGGCGATCATGGTCCTCCCTGGGTGGCTCCTGCCCCCCGAGCCTAACCGCCCCCGCCCGGTCTCAGGCCTGCGGCTCCCGCTGCGGCGGCTGGATGATCTGGAACATGGCCCCGAACGGGTCGCGGACGGTCGCGAGGCGGCCGAACGGCGAGTCCATGGGCCCGTCCACGAGTTCCCCGCCCAGCTCCTGGATCCGCTCGAGCGCGCGGTCGGTGTCCTCCACGGAGAAGTAGACGCGCCAGAACGACGGCGCGCCCTCGGGAAGCCAGTCGGACGCGTCGCACAGGCCGGCGACGGCCGCGTCCCCGGCCCCGTGGGTGACGTAGCGGACCCCGCCTTCGCTCCCGCCCTCCACGCCGCCCATCCACGCGATGTCCCACCCGAGGACGTCGCGGTAGAAGCCCAGGGCACGGTCGAACCCGGTAGTCAGGGTCTCGAACCAGACCGGGGTCCCCGTCGTGAGCGGCAGCTCGAAGCCGCCGTACCGGCCGGGCTCCCAGAGCCCGAGGACGGCGCCGACGGGGTCGGCCACGATGGCCATCCGGCCGAGCTCCCCCACGTCCATCGGCGCGGCGAGGCTTTGTCCGCCGGCCTCGAGGACCTCCTCGTGGCGCGCCTCGAGGTCGGCCGTCTCGAGGTAGATCGTCCACGTGGGCGGGACGGCGGCGGGGTCCGATCCGTCGGTGGTCGGCATGGGCCCCATCATGCCGCCGATGGTCGCCCCGCCCCGGCTGACCAGCTGGTAGTGCCCGTAGTCCTCCCCCTGGTCCTGGAACTCCCAGCCGAAGAGGCGGCCGTAGAAGTCCTGGCCCGCCTTGAGGTCCGGGACGGAGACGTCGATCCAGGTGGGCTTGCCCTCGCCCCTCGGTGTGCCCTCGCCGGTGTGCTGTGTCTGGCCCTGCTCGGTCACTGGTGCCTCCTGGGTCGCTCCTGCGCCCGCCGCGGCGGCGCAGGCTTCGGGATCGGGAACGTGCCCATCATCGGCCGGGGGAAGCAGAGGGTCAAGGAGTCCGCCGACGCAAGAAGGGCCCCGATCCTCTGCGGATCGGAGCCCTTCTCCCACTGGTCGGGGTGACAGGATTTGAACCTGCGACCTCGTCGTCCCGAACGACGCGCGCTACCAAGCTGCGCCACACCCCGTGGGGTTATCAACCTGAACGATCCTACCGGTTCATCCGGTGGAAACGAAATCGGGGGCCGGGTTTGTGGCGACCGTCTCACCGAGCGAATCCCCGGACGCCGCGGCACGGCGGCGCGGCGCCGGCCGGGCCCCGGTCAGCCGCTGGTCTTGGCCCCCATGAACCGGGCGTAGAACCCGAGCACGACCGGCCACTCGGTGTAGGTGTCGTGCTGCCGCCGGCCTGCGTCGCCCCGGGCCCAGCCGTCGTGGACGAGGGACACGTCCGTGCGCGAGGGCGCCGCCTGCCGGAATTCGACGACGACGCGGCTCGGGGCCTCCGACTCCATGCCGAGGCTGAAGTCGAGCTCGATGCGCCGGGCCGGTTCGGTGTCCCGGACGCGGCCCCACTCCGCCGCGCGGCCGTCCTCGCCCTCCTCCCCCAGGACGTCCCCCTCGAAGGAGACGTGGGTGGCGGGTCCGAAGCGGGAGAAGCGCTTCACGGGCCACCACAGGTGGATGTACTCGGTGAAGCCCTCGTACGCCTGGTCCGGCTCGACGGGGACCGTGACCGTGGCCGTGATCGGCGGCGGCGGCGCGGTGTCCTCCCCGCGACGCTCGGGCGGGCCGGCATGGGAGAAGATCGGGTCCATCTCCCCAGCGTATCCGCTGCCGGGGCGGGCGCGACACGGTCCGCGGGGCCGTTGGGGTTGGTTGTGGTGGTTAAGCGTCAGGACCCCCAACCCTGGTGGGGGTTGGGGGTCCTGGTAATGGTTGTCCGGCGGTGTCCTACTCTCCCACACCCTCCCGGGTGCAGTACCATCGGCGCTGTGGGTCTTAGCTTCCGGGTTCGGTATGGGACCGGGCGTTTCCCCCACGCTATGGCCGCCGTAACCCTTTCACCGCCCTGTCGTGGCAACC
>NZ_JBXAEW010000020.1:0-80175 GCF_056782315.1 Arthrobacter paludis | reverse complement strand
TGCGCCTCTACCTGATCAGCACCCCCGACGGGATGCCGGTGATCTGGGGATTGGCCAACCCCAAGCTCGGGGAACGCGAGGCCACCCAGGCGATGCTCGAACGGGACCACCACCTCATCCGCAGCGGCCAGGTCATCCTTGGCGACAAGGGCTTCGCCGGACGGGACTTCGAGGCCTTCGTCACCGAAGACCTCGGAGCCCACCTCATCCGCCCCGACCGCAAGGACGAAAAGCCCCGCTTCGGCCGACTCGGGGGCATCCGCCAATGGATCGAGTCCGTCTTCGACACCCTCAAGGGCCAACTCGGCCTCGAACACCACGGGGCCCGCACGATCGAGGGCCTGTACGCCAGGGTGGCCTCCAAACTCCTCGCCCTTGCCACGGGCATCTGGCACAACTGGAAAACCAACGCCGGCACCAAGCGCTCGCTAACCGCCTACGACCACTAACACCCCCAACTAATGGGAATTAATCATCTAGGCGTCCCACGCCCCGCACACGAAGGCGGCCGCCCCACCACCGGGGCGGCCGCCTTCGTCTGTCCCGGGAGTGCCACGAGGGGACGCGCGGTCGAGCCGGCGGACGGGCCCGCCCGCGACCCAGGGGACCACGTCGGTCCCCACCCGCGGAGCAGCCGGTCGGAGGACAGCCTCGGCGCGGGCCCCCGAGTTGTCCTCGAGCCCCGGGAGCCCCGGTCCGAGCCCCCGCTCCCGGCTCGTCGGCCCCCGGCCCCGTCTCGTCGGTCCCCGACCCCGGCCCCGGTCCCAGTCCTCCCCAGTCCCCGGTCCCCGGTCCCAGACCCCCGTCCCCGGTCCCGTCCCCGGACAGCACCATGCCCCGCCCCCAGGGGGACGGGGCGGGGCATGGTGGCGGGAGGTCGGCTGGCGTCAGGCGACGTCGAGGCCGAGGCGGCGCCGGTCGCGCTGCTGGTTGATGAACAGGCAGGAGAGGACGCCCACGCCCGCCAGCACGGCGCCGGTCAGCAGGAACGCCTGCGTGTAGCCGGCCGCGGGGGCGGCCGCGCCGCCGACGATGAAGCCGACGACCGCCGGGGCGAGCAGGCCGCCCGCCGTCAGGACGGCGTTCGTGATCTGCAGCAGGGCGCCGCGCTGGCCGATCGTGGTGGTTTCGGCGGCCACGAGGTAGGTCAGGGCGAACAGCGCCGGCGCGGTGCCGAAGCCGAACACGAAGCACAGGGTCGCGAGCCACGGCGCCGTGGCGAGGGTCCCGAGCATGACCATGGTGCCGGAGAACGCGGCCGCGCCGCCGAGGACCAGGCCGCGGGAGCGGCGGCTGGGCATGCCGCGGGCGCCCAGGCGCTCGGTGAGCCAGCTGAGGCCGATCGTGGCGACGGCGCCCCAGAGGGCGGGCAGGGTGATGAGGGAGCCGGCCTGCTGGGTCGACGCGCCGAGCACGTGCTCGAAGTAGGCGGGCAGCCACGTCGTCGCGACCGTGAAGGTCCAGTAGCCGAAGAAGGAGCACAGGACCGCGAGCAGCCAGGTCGGGGTGAGGAAGGACTTGCGGTAGGCAACCTTCGTGTCCGCGGCGGCGGCCGCGCCGGTGGCGACGGGCTCCTGCGGGGCGTCCAGGCCGCGGTCGCGGGCCTCGATCTCGCGCTCGGCCTGGGCCGAGGTGTAGGGGCCCTCCTTGCCGACGAAGAACCACGCCACCGCCCAGACGACGCCGATCAGGGCGAGGAAGACGAAGGTGGCCTTCCAGCCGAACTCCGCGGCCACCCACGCCAGGACGGGGGCGAACGCCACGATGCCCAGCGTCACGCCGGACGAGGTCACGGCCGCCGGCGTGGCGCTCTTCGCCGCGGGGAACCACTTGTAGGTCGCGTGCATCGAGATCGGGGCGAGCGGGCCCTCGCCGGCGCCCAGCAGCAGGCGGCTGAACCACAGGGCCGGCAGGGACGCGAACACGAAGATCGGCACCTGGGCCACCGACCAGATCAGGCACAGGACCAGCAGGATCCACTTCGCCTTGACCCGGTTGGCGATCGGCGCGGCGACCAGCTGCGCGACGCCGAACAGGATGAACACCGCGGAGCCGAGGAGACCGAACTGCTGCGGGGTCAGCCCCAGGTCGTTCATGATGGGCACCGCGACGATGCCGAGGATGGCCTTGTCCGCCCAGCTGATCATCATCAGCACCAGGAGCATGCCGGTGACGGTCCAGCCGTAGCGCTTGCGGCGGCGGGCGCTCCAGTGGGCGGGGTCGTGCGGGTCCACGCCGGCGCTGGGGGCCTGCGGCGGCGTGACGGGCTGGGACTGAAGGGCCATGGGAGGGCTCCTGTCGGGGGGAACGGGCAGTGAGGGAGGGGGAACGCTAGGCGGCCGTCACGGCGACGGGGAGGGACTCGAAGCCGCGAAGGACGTTGTGCAGGATCGGGGTCGGCTCGCCGGCCGGCTCGATGGTGGCGATGCGCTTGAGCAGCTCCTGGAGGAGGACCTCCATCTCGAGCCGGGCGATCGGCTGGCCGACGCACTGGTGCAGGCCCATGCCGAAGGCCACGTGCCCGGAGGAGGAGCGGTCGAAGCTGAACTCGTCGGCGTCGTCGCCCCACTTGCGCGGGTCGCGGTTCGCGGCGCCGATGAACACCAGGACCTTGGACCCGGCCGGGATCGGCACGCCGCCCAGGACGGTGTCCACGCTGGTGGTGCGGTGGAACTTCTGGAACGGCGACTCCAGGCGCAGGGCCTCGTCGACGGCGAACTTGGCCATGGTCGGGTTCTCGCGCAGCCGCGCCCACGCCTCCGGGTAGCGGGCGAGCACGGAGAGCGTGTTGCCGATGCCGAAGATCGTGGTGTCGACGCCGGCGGAGAGCAGGGCCCGGACCAGCAGGGTGGCCTGCTGCTCGGTGATGAGGCCCTCGTCGGCCTTCTCCCAGATCCGGGCGCCGAAGCCGACGGCGTCCATGGACTCGCGGGCGCAGTTCTTCATGACGGCGGCGGCGTGCTCGTCCCCGTGGGCGAAGGCCTGCTGGTAGATGTAGTTCTCCGGGCCGAACGCGTTGAAGACCATGTTGCCGTAGGGCAGCAGGTGCTCGCGGCCCTCGTCGGGGATGCCGACGGCGTCGGGGAACACGCGCAGCGGGTACTTCTCCGCCAGGTCCGTCACGGCGTCGAACCGCGACCGGCCGGCGAGCTGCTCGGCCAGCTCCACGGCCGGGGGCGTGAACGGGGTCCGCAGCGCCCGGACGGTGCCGGGGTTGATGACCCCGGTGAGGGCCCGGCGCATCACGGTGTGGATGGGCGGGTCGGACTCGAGGATGCTCGGCGGGCGCCAGCCGGAGTCCTTGCGGATGTCCCGCGGGCCGAGCCCGCCGGAGGACACGTACGTCTCGAAGTCGGTGAGGACCTCGTACACCTCCTCGTAGCCGGCGACGGCGTAGCTGCCGGTCGCCTCGAGGTAGGACACGGCGCCGGCGTCGCGCAGGCGGGCCAGGAACGGGTACGGGTCGGTCAGGTGCGCCGGATCGAAGGGGTCCTCGGCGATGGAGGCCGGCTCGTGGGTTGCGGTGGTCATCGGTGCTCCTTGCGGGGTTCTACAGGTCGAGGACGAGGCGGCTGCAGCCGGCGGCGGCGCGGGAGACGCAGACGAGCATGACCTCGCCGGAGTCCTTGTCCTCCTGGGTCAGCACGGCGTCCCGGTGGTCGGGCTCGCCCGCGACCACGCGCGTCTCGCACGTGCCGCACAGGCCGGCGCGGCAGCTGGAGAGCACGCGGGCGCCCCGCTGCTCGACGGCCTCGAGGATGGTCTGGTTCGGGGCGACGGTGACCGTCCCGCCCGTCTGGGCGAGCTCGACCTCGAACGGCTCGGAGCTGCCCCCGGCGCCGAGGGAGTCGGCCACGAAGCGCTCCGTGTGCAGGGCGCCCGGGGGCCAGCCCATGCAGAAGTCCTCGACGGCGCGCAGCATGCCGCCCGGGCCGCACGCGTAGACGAGCATGTGCGCCCGCGGCATCCCGAGGATCTCCTGCAGGTCCATGCGGCCCTCGGTGTCCTCGGCGATGATCCGGACCCGCTCGGCGCCGTAGCGCTCCACGAGCCGGTCGGCGAACGCCATGGTGTCGCGGCTGCGGCCCCCGTAGTAGAGGACCCACTCGCGCCCGGCCTCCTCGGCCGCCTCCAGCATCGGGATGATCGGGGTGATGCCGATGCCGCCGGCCATGAAGAGGTACTTCCGCGAGTCGCGCAGGGGGAAGTTGTTGCGGGGGGCGGAGATGGACAGCGGCGTGCCCGGGGTGAGCTTGTCGTGCACGTGGCTGGACCCGCCCCGGGAGTCGGGAACCCGGAGCACGCCGATGCGCAGCGTGGACAGGTCCGTCGGGGTCGAGCACAGCGAGTACTGGCGGACGAGTCCGTCCTCCAGGAGCACGTCGATGTGCGCGCCCGGCTCCCACGCGGGGAAGTCGGAGCCGTCGACCCGGCGCAGGACCAGCGAAACGACGCCGTCGGCCACGCGCTCGACGGTCTCGACGGTGGTGTCGAGCACGGCGGGCGCCTGTGCGGGGGCTTGGGTGGTCATGCAACTGCTCCTCGTGGTCTTGCGGACCGGCCGCCGAGTGGTGCGGCCGTCATCACGAGAGTAGGTGGGGCGCAACACACCGTCCCGGCGACCTTCCATTGGACGGAAAGCGTGTCTCCGGGTTCGCCGCCCCGCCGCCGGCGTCCCCAGCCGCGCGGGGTAGTACAGCTAGGGGCCGCGGTGGCCCGTGGCCAGCCCGCGGGCGATGCCGCGGGCAGCGATGCGCAGCACGGGCACCACGGAGCCGGCCGACGGCGGTGCCCCCTGCGCGACGACGCCGAGCGCCGCGGCGACCGCCCCGCCGTGCAGCAGCACCGGCACCGCCAGGCCGTAGTTGTCGGCCCCGGCCTCCCCGCGCGACTCGGCGAAGCCGCGGGACCGCGCCTCCGCGAGTTCGGCCTCGAGGACGGCGCGGCTCGTGATCGTCTGGGGCGTCAGCCCGGGCAGCCGTGCCGGCAGGGACGCCGCGAGCTCGGGGTCGCCGAACGCGAGCAGCACCTTCCCGGCCGCGCTGGCGTGCAGCGGCAGGCGCGCGCCGACCCGGCGGAACGGCTGCCCGGCCCGGGTCCCGGAGATCCGTTCGGCCAGGAGCGCCTCGCCCTCGTCGAGCACGAAGAGGTTGACGACGTTCTGCGTCACGAACAGGACGTCCTGCATGTAGGGGCCGGCGATCTCCGCGATGTCCCGCCGCACCGGGGCCAGCAGGCCGAGCCGCCAGAGCCGGTGCCCGACGACGTAGCTGCCGCCGACCCGCTCGAGGGCCCCCCAGGCGGCGAGCTCCCCCGCGAGCCGGTGCGCCGTCGCGACGGGCAGGCCCGCGCGCCGGGCCATGTCGCTGAGCGTCAGCCGCGGGTTCGCGGCGTCGAAGGCCCCGAGGAGGGCCAGCGCCTTGGAGGTGACCGAGGGCTGCGGCGCGGGGGCCTGCGGACCGTCGCGCCGCTTGCGCGGCTCCGCGTTCGCCACGGTGCTCCCCTCCCGCTGTCACGCCACCTTTCCATTGGATGGTACGCCAGTGGCGGGCGCCGCGGCGGTCCGGCGACGGTGGAGCAAAGACTCCCGAGGAGGACCATGACCACGACGGGTGCGGCCGCCCCACGGGCCGGGGCGCGGCTGCGCGGCGACGCCGTCTGGATCGCCGTCGTCGCCGCGGGCGTGGCGGCCGGGACGCACATCTGGAAGCTCCCGGCCGCGCTGGACCGGGTGCGGGCGGACCTGGGCATGGGCCTCGTCGAGGCCGGGCTGCTCGTGGGGCTCGTGCAGGTCGCCAGCATGGTGGCCGGGCTGGCCCTCGCCTGGTGCGGCGACGCGCTCGGCCTGCGGCGCCTCGTCGGCGTGGGCCTGCTCCTGCTCTCCGCGGGCTCGCTGGCCGGCGCCGCGGCGGGCGACACGACCGGGCTCATGGCCGCCCGCGCGCTGGAAGGCGTGGGGTTCCTGCTGTGCACCGTCCTGGGCCCGCCGCTGATCCGGCGCTCCTGCCCCGAGGCCCGCCTGAACCGGGCGATGGCCGGGTGGGGCGCCTTCCAGGGGACCGCGACGCTGCTGGGCATGGCCGCCACGGCGTTCGCCCTCCAGCTGGTGGACTGGCGGTCCTGGTGGGTGGCCATGGCCGTCCTCGTGCTGGCGCCGCTGCCGGCGCTCTGGCGGTGGGTGCCGGCCGACGGCCCGGCCCCGGGCGGGTCCCGGGCGCGGGCGGCCGCGGAGGCCGGCCGCGGCATCGCGGCCACGGTGCGCTCGTGGCGCCCGTGGCTGGCGGGCACCGTCTTCGCCGCCTACACCGCCCAGTGGATGGCGGTCCTCGGCTTCCTCCCCACGGTGCTACGCGACGCCGGGGCCACGGGCCCGTGGCCCGGGCTGCTCGCCGGCCTCGTCGGGGGCATCAACGCGCTGGGCGCGCTGGCGGCGGGCCGGCTGCTCGACGGCGGCGCGGCCGTCCGGACGCTGATCGTCGTCCCGTTCGCGTCCATGGCGGCGCTGTCGGTCCTCGCGTTCGGCGTGCCGTGGGGGACGGACCCCGCGGGCGCCTCGGGCCGCGTGGCGGCGGCGCTGGCCTTCTCCCTGGTCGGCGGGCTGGTCCCCGCCGTCATCACCCGGCTGACGGTCGACGTCGTCCCGCCCGGCGGGACCATGGCCGGCGCCATGGGGCTGATGCAGCAGCTCTTCAACGTCGGCAACTTCGCCGGTCCCCCGCTGCTGGCCTGGCTGGCCACGCTGGCCGGCGGCTGGCACGCGGCCTGGTGGATGTGCTGCGGCTTCTCCGCCGTGGGCATCGCGCTGGCGTGCCTGCTCACGGCGGAGCGGGGCCGCCCGTCCGCGGCCCCGCTCCCCTGACTGGCGCGCGTCCGGCTCAGCCGTTGTACGCGAACCTCTGGAGCCGGTGCGCGGTCCGGTCCGGGTTCAGCAGCAGGACGCTGATGGCGCCGACGACGAGCAGGTAGATCCCGATCATCCAGAACGCGGCGTTCATGCCCTCGGTGAGCGCGGCGACCATCTCCGGCGGGACCGGCTGGCCCTTCGGGGTGGGCAGGAACCCGGCCCGGTCCATGAAGATCCCGACCATGGCCGGGGCGACCACGCCGCCGATGGAGGCGAGCCCCGTCAGGGTGGCCATGACCGCGGCGCGCTGGCGCGAGCAGACGGCGAACGCGACGGCGGTGGGCGCCAGCGGGTAGATCATCGCCAGCCCGGCCCCGACGGTCAGCACGGCGACGGCGGCGCCGCCGGTGACGTGCGGCAGGACCAGGAACGACGCCCCGGAGACCAGGAGCGTGGCCCCGAACAGGGCGCCGAGGGCCCAGCGGACCGTGACCCCGCGGCGCATCAGGAACCGCGACGCGTACCCGAGCACCAGCAGGGCGCCGGCGCCGAGGACCCACGGGAACGTGGACACCAGGCCGATGGCCTCGGGCGAGAGCTCGACGACGGCGGTCAGGTAGCGGGGCGACCAGGTGGTCAGGAACCCCATGGCCCAGAAGCAGCCGGCGCCCGCGAGCACCGCGGCGACGAACATGCGGCTGCCGAGCACCCGCAGGATCGGGACGATGCCGAGCAGGTCGGCGACCTCGGCGACGCTGCCCCGGCCGCCGCGCAGGGCGCCGCTGACGCGGGCCTCGCGCGCCCCGCCGTCGTCCGCGCCCGGCGCCCCGGCGGCGGCGGCGGCACCCGGCGCCCCGCCGTCGGCGCCGGGCACGGCGCCGCCGGCGTCCGCGGCCGGTTCCCCGGCGCCTGCCGGGGCGGGCTCCGCGTCGGCCGCCGCGGCCGCGCCGCCGTCGTCCGCCAGGCCGGCCTCGGCCCGCTCGGCGGCGGTCGCGTTGTGGCTGTGCGGGCCGTCGCGGCCCACCAGGAACCAGACGGCGGACCAGACCAGCCCCACGATCCCGAGGAAGCCGAACGCCCAGCGCCACCCGAAGTTGGCGATGATGAAGGCCAGCGCGGGGGCGGCGAGGATCGGGCCCAGGGTGGAGCCGATGGCGACCAGGCTGCTGGGCAGGCCGCGCTCGGTCGCGGGGAACCACCCGTGGACGTGCTGGAGCGAGATCGGCGTCGCCGGCCCCTCCGCCGCTCCGAGCAGGATGCGGGTCACGAGCAGGACGGCCGCGCCGCCGCCGAGCAGGATCGGGAACTGCAGGACCGCCCAGGAGATGCCCATGACGAGCAGGATCCACCGGGTGGGGACCTTGGCGGCGAGGAAGCCGACGGCGACGGCCGCGATGGCGAAGAGGAAGAAGAACGCGCTGCCGATGAAGCCGAACTCCCCGGCGGTCAGCTGCAGCTCCTGCATGGCCGGGCCCGCGACGAGGCCAAGGACCGCCTTGTCGGCGAAGTTGATGATCTGGAAGACCACGAGCAGGCCGGTGACGGTCCAGGCCCTGCGGTTCATGCGGCCGTGGACGACGGCGGCGCGCAGCGTGTGTGGCGGGATGCCTCCCGCCGGCGCCGCGCCGTGGGTGCCGGGCGCCGCGCCCTGGCGGGATCCGGTCGTGGGCGCGCTCATGCCGTCACCGCCCCGGCCAGCTGCCCCGCGCGCCCGGCGGGGGCGGCGCCGACGGTGAACACGTCGTTGTCCTCGGCGACCACGACCGGCGCGCCGAAGTCCCGGGACGCCACGGCCGCCATCTTCGCCGTGTCCGCGGCGCCGGGCGTGTTCGGGACGACGTGGTGGAGCACGAGGCTGCCGACGCCGGCGGCGCGGGCGATCCCGCCGACCTCGTCGTAGGAGGTGTGCGACTCCTTCAGGTGCACGGCGATGCCGTCGCGCTTCGGCCCGTCCGGGAACGTCGCGAGGATCGCGTCCAGGTCCATGACCTCGTGCAGGAGCAGGTCCGCGCCGGCCGCGAGCCGCACCAGGTTCTCCGACGGCGCGGTGTCCCCGGAGACCACCACGGACCCGTACGCGGAGTCGACGCGGAACGCGAACGCGGGGTAGCAGAGCCGGTGGTCGACCAGGATCGCGGTGACCGTCACGAGCTCGTCCCGGTAGACCTCGAAGGGCTCCATCTCCGGGTGGCGGGCGTGGACGGGGTCCGCGCCCGCGGCCGCCGGGATCGCGATGTCGTGGCCGGTGACCCACTCGTGCGGGTCGTCGCGGCCCTCGTCGGCCATGCGGATGGCGACGTCGGAGGCGAAGACGCGGTCCAGCAGCGCATCGACGATCTCGGCCGTCCCGGCCATCTGGCGCCCGTTGGTCCGGGCGTCGATGTCGCGGGCGTGCTCCTCGTCGAGGGCCGGGATCCGCGGCGGCCGGCCCGGCCCGTGGACCTGGATCGGCCGGCCGAAGCACTCGCCGGGTACCTGCCAGCCGGTGACGAGGAACGAGCCGAGGTCGTAGATGTGGTCGGAGTGGTGGTGGGTGAGGAAGACGGCCCGCAGGTCCTCCCAGGCGCAGGAGGTGCGGTAGTTGCGGATGCTGCCCATGCCGCAGTCGATGACGTACGTGGACCCGTCGACGCGGATGGCCGTGCTCGTGCCGGCGCGGGACCCGGAGACGATCGGGCCCCCTCCCGTGCCGAGGGCGTGGACGGACATGCCGACGCGTTGGTTCGTGGTCATGGAGTGGCCCTTCTCGATGGGTTGGCGGGCTGGGGACGCGGGACCGTGGGCTGGTCCGCGAACGCGGCCGGCGGGAACCGGCCAGGAATGTGACGCCCATCATATGGAGTGAAATTAGCGATCGCAATACCCGTTGCATATGTTGTTCGGGACTGCCATGCTGTGAGCGGCGGCACAGCCGGATCGACCCACCGAGAAAGGACCCGTTGTGGAGATGAAGCAGGACCAAGAGATCATCCTGGGCGACCTGCCCAAGGGCATCACCCTGGCCAGCGAGGCCATGGGCAACAAGACGTGGAACGTCCTCGGCCACACCTACCTGGCCAAGGTGGAGAGCTCGACGAGCTTCGCGTGGCTCTCCCTCGACCCGACCGGCACCGGCGTGCCCCCGCACGTGCACCCCACGCAGGACGAGCACATCTACGTCCTCGAGGGCCGGTACACGCTGTACCTGGACGGCGAGTGGACGACCGCCGGCCCCGGCGACACGGTCCGCATGCCGAAGGGCCTCCCCCACGCGTACTACAACAAGACCGAGGAGGCCGGGAAGGCGCTGTTCTGGGTCAGCCCCGCCGGCCGGCTGAGCCAGCTCTTCGACCAGCTGCACAACCTGACGGACCCGGAGGAGGTCGTCCGCCGCTCGGCGCTGCACGACGTCGACTTCCTGCCCCCGGGCTCCGTCCCCGGCGCGTAGGGCACGCCGTGTCCGTGCAGACCCTGCGCTACGGGGACCACCCGGACCAGTACGTTCAGTGCCGCGCGGCCGCCGACCGGCCGCGCGGCACCGCCGTGCTCGTCCACGGGGGCTACTGGCGCGAGCGCCACACCCTCGACCTGATGCGCCCGCTGGAGGCGCGGCTCGCCGCGGCCGGGTGGGCGACGGCGAACGTCGAGTACCGCCGCGGCCCGGCCGCCGCCTGGCCGGCGCCGCTGGAGGACGTGCGCGCGGGCTGCGCCGCGGTCGCCGAGTGGGCGGACGGCGGCGCCCGGGTGGAGGACGCGCCCGACGACGGCGGGACCCGGCCGGGCGGCGGCCTCCCGCTCGTCGCGGTCGGCCACTCGGTCGGCGGGCAGCTGGCCCTGCTGGCGGCGGAGTCCGTGGACGCCGTCGTCGCGCTCGCGCCCGTCACGAACGCGGCGCGCACGCACGCCGAGCGGCTCGGGGACGACGCGGCGCAGGAGTACTTCGGTGCCGATCCCGGGTCCGCCCCGGCGGTGTACGTGGACGCGTCGCCGCTGGCCCGGGTCCCGGCGGGGCGCCCGGTCCTGCTGGTGCACGGCGCCACGGACGAGCGGGTCCCGCTGCGGCACTCGCTGGACTACCTGGTCGCCGCGCTCGAGGCCGGCGACCGGGTCGATACGCTCCTGCCCCACGACCTCGACCACCTAGCCACCGTCGACCCGGCCCGGACGTTCTGGGCGCACGTGGAGGAGTGGATGGGCGGCGTAGGGGTCTCGCCCGCGCGCCGCGGGGCGGGCATCGGCAGCGTCTCGGCGTAGCGCGGCCCGACGCGGCGGCGCGTCAGACCGCGCGCGCGAGCAGGGTCTCAGCGTGACGGGCGGCGGGCTCGGCCAGTAGGGCGTGTAGCTCGAGGAAGAGCAGCTTCGCACGCGGCGCCTTCCAGCCCACGGGCAGCAGGTCCAGCGGGATGTTCGGGTCCCGGTACGGGAAGCGGCGCCACCGGGTCAGCAACGGCACGTACAGGGCGAACGCGTCCCGCGCCGCCACCTCGTCGTCCCGGACCACCGCACGGTCCCGGGGCGCGGCACCGCCGGGCGCCGCCTCGCCGTCCGGGGCCGCGCCACAGTCCTGCGGCCCCGCGCCCTGCGGCCCCGCCCCCTCCGGGCGGGGCCGTTCGCCTGCCCGGGCCCGCCACGCCTCGAGCTCGCCGGCGTAGTCGTCGATGAACTCCGCGTACTCCGCGTCCAGCCCATCGAGGTCCCACCATTCCCCCACCTTGGCGCGCAGCTCGCGCTCCAGGCCGTAGTGGCCGGTGAAGGACTCGACGTAGCGGGCCAGATCCAGCTCGGCCAGGCGCTCGAGAGCCTGGTCCAGGACGGTGGCCGGGGCGATCGCGACGCCGGCTGCCATGAACCCGAAGCCCAGGCCGGCGAGCGCGCTGCGCAGCTCGTAGCGGCGGCCGCGCTCGGCCTCGGGCACGGAGAAGACGACGAGGGCCCACGGGTCGCCGGGGCGGGAGCGCTCGGGGGCGAAGATCCTGCTGTCGGCCCGGCGGAAGACGTCCAGCGCGGACGGCGCCAGCGAGTACGCGGCGGGTCCTCCCCCGTTGGTCCGCTCGAGGATGCCCTTGGTCTTCAGTCGGGAGACGCTGGAGCGGGCGGCCCCGCCGTCGACCCCCAGGTCCCCCAGCAGCGCGACCAGCGACGCGACGGGAAGCCGGCCCGCCTCGGGCGCGTAGAGGCCGAACAGCGTGACGATCAGCTCCTGCAGGAGCGGCTTGGGCATGGGCTGGCGACTCCGCTTCCGGCGACAATGGAAAGCCCATGCTATCGCCGGGGTCCGCCTCCCGGCCGTGTCGGGCTTTCCGGCCGCGCTTCACCCCGCGCGGGATGCGGCCTACCGTCGGGGGCGTTGCCCGTCCGGCCAGGCCACGCGACCGCCGTGACCGGGGAACGGCCGCACCGCGGCGTCCCGCACGCCAGGGCGCCGCCACTCGAACCTTGGAGGGAGAACGCATGTCGAACGAGCCCACCGAAGAAACGGCACGGTCGCACCGTGACGGCAAGAACCGCCACGGGACGGCCATGATGTACCTGCGGTTCGGGGCGATGATCCTGACTGGAATGGCCGTGATGTACGCCGTGATGTTCATTGGTTCCTACGCATGGGGCCACGTGCGGTGGAGCGAGAGCCGCCTGTTCATGGCCCTGGCCATGGGCGGGACCATGGGTTTGGTCATGCTCGCCTGGATGTCCAACATGTACCGCAACGCCAAGGCGAATGTTGCCGTCGTTGTGGTCAGCCTGCTCCTGCTCGGCGGTGGCGCATACCTGGACCGCAGCCAAACCACGGTCCAGGACACGGCGTTCATGAGCTCGATGATCCCGCACCACTCCCTGGCGATCACCCGTTCAGAGCGCGCAGAGCTGGTCGACGTCCGGGTGTGCGAACTGGCCGTCGACATCAGCGAGGCCCAGCGGAGGGAAATCTTCGAGATGGACTGGCTCATCCGGGACATCGAACGCCATGGAGCGGCCACGACGGCCCAGGAGGCAGAGGCCCGCCCGGTCCCCGAATACCGGGAGCCGGCCCAGCGCCAATGCCCCACCAACTGAACTTAACACCGGCGGCCCGCACCCCGGGTGGGGTGCGGGCCGCCGGTGGCCGCGTGGCTAGCGCGCCGCGGCCGGGGCCTTGGGCTTCCAGCGCAGGTGCGGGTTGTCCTCGGCCTGCGGCTCGCGCAGCAGGGACAGGCGCGGGCGGACCGCGTCGGTGCGGGCGCTCGGCGGCTTGCGCCGGCCGGCCCGGAACGGGGCGATCCACTCGGCGCCGTCGCCGCGGTACTCCTGCTCGGCGGCCGCGTGGAGGGTCCACTGCGGGTCGTACAGGTGCGTGCGGCCCAGGGCGATCAGGTCCGCGCGCCCGGCGAGCAGGATGGAGTTCGCGTCGTCGTAGGAGGAGATCGCGCCGACGGCGATGACGCTCGCGCCGGCCGGCTCGGCGACCTCCTGGCGGATGCGGTCCGCGAACGGCGTCTGGTAGCTGCGCCCGAACGCCGGCTTCTCCGCGGGGTCGACCTGCCCGGTGGACACGTCGATCCCGTCCGCGCCGTGGGCGACGAACGCGCGGGCGATCTCGACGGCGTCGTCAAGCGTGTTGCCGCCGTCGATCCAGTCGGTCGCGGAGATGCGCACGGTCAGGGCCTTGTCCTGCGGCCACGCGGCGCGCACGGCGTCGAAGACCTCCAGCGGGAAGCGCAGCCGGTTCTCCAGGCTGCCCCCGTACCCGTCGGTGCGCCGGTTGGCGACCGGGGACAGGAACGCGGAGAGCAGGTAGCCGTGGGCGGCGTGGACCTCGACCACGTCGAACCCGGCCTCGTCGGCGCGGCGGGCCGCCGCGGCGAAGTCCGCCACGACCTGGTCCATGCCGGCGCGGTCGAGCTCGGCCGGGGCCGCGTTGTCCGGCCCGTAGGGCAGGGGCGAGGCCGAGACGGTGGGCCAGTTGCCCTCGTCGAGGGGCTGGTCGATGCCCTCCCACATGCGCTTCGTGGAGCCCTTGCGCCCGGCGTGGCCGAGCTGGATGCCGACCTTCGCCGTCGTCTTGCCGTGGATGAAGCCGGTGACGCGGGACCAGGCGTCGCGCTGCTCGTCCGTGTACAGGCCCACGCAGGCCGGGGTGATGCGGCCGGCCTCCGAGACCGCCGTCATCTCCGCCATGACCAGCCCGGCCCCGCCGAGGGCCTTGGAGCCCAGGTGCACCACGTGGAAGTCGGTCGGCAGGCCGCCCTCGCCGCAGTACATGTTCATCGGGGACACGACGATCCGGTTCTTCAGCTCGACCGGGCCCAGCGCGTGCGGCTGGAACATGGCCGGCGCGACGCCGTCGAGCCCCTGGCTGGCGGCGAAGTGCTCCTCGACTCGGCGGGCGAAGTCCGGGTCGCGCAGCCGCAGGTTCTCCTGCGTGATGCGGCGGGAGCGGGTCAGCAGGTTGAACGCGAACTGGACGGGCTCCTGGTCGCGGTACTGGCCGATCGACTCGAACCACTCCAGCGACGCCTGGGCGGCGCGCTGGGTGGACTCGACGACGGGGCGCCGCTCGGTCTCGTACGCCTCGAGGGCCGCGTCGATCCCGGCGTGCTCGTGCAGGCAGGCGGCCAGGGCGAGGGCGTCCTCCATGGCCAGCTTGGTGCCGGAGCCGATCGAGAAGTGCGCGGTGTGCGCGGCGTCGCCCAGCAGGACCAGGTTGCCGCGGCGCCAGGTGCGGTTGCGTACCGTGGTGAAGTTGATCCACTTGGAGTTGTTGGTCAGCAGCTCGTACCCGCCGAGCTCCTCGGCGAAGATCTCCCGGACCTTCGCGACGGCCTGCTCGTCGGAGACGCCGGGCGGGAAGGCGGTGCCCTCGGTCGCGTCGAAGCCGGCGCGGCGCCAGACGTCCTCGTGCATCTCGACGATGAACGTGGAGCCGGCGTCGGAGTACGGGTAGCCGTGGATCTGCATGGTGCCGGCGTCGGTCTCCTTAACGAAGAACTTGAACGCCTCGAACACCTGGTCCGTCCCGAGCCACATGTACTTGTTGGGCCGCACGTCCAGGTCCGGGCCGAAGTCCTCCGCGTACTTGGCGCGGATCTGCGAGTTCACGCCGTCGGCGGCGAGGACCAGGTCGTAGTCGGCCTCGAGCTCCTCGACGGGCGGGGCCAGCGTGGAGAAGCGGACGTCCACGCCGAGCTCGAGGGTGCGCCGCTGCAGCAGCTCGAGGAGCTCCTTGCGGCTCATGGCGGCGAAGCCCTGGCCGCCGACGGTGAGCTGCTCGCCGCGGTAGTGGATGTCGATGTCGGCCCAGCGGGCGAACCGGCGGGACATGTAATCGGCGACGACGGGGTCGGCGTTGCCGATGCCGCCCAGCGTCTCGTCGGAGAACACGACGCCGAAGCCGAACGTGTCGGAGGCGGCGTTGCGCTCCCACAGCGTGATCTCGTGCGCCGGGTCCAGCTGCTTCATCAGTGCGGCGAAGTACAGGCCGCCGGGGCCCCCGCCAACGATTGCGATCTTCATGGCTGTTTCCTTCCTAGGCCCGGCCCGCGCCGGCCAGTTCCGAGTCGTCGTCCTGCTTGAGGGCCTCCCGCAGCCGGAAGTGCTGCAGCTTCCCGCTGGGGTTGCGGGGCAGTTCGTCGACGAACCGGACGTCCCGCGGGTACTTGTAGGGGGCGATGGTCGCCTTGACGAAGTCCTGGAGCTCCCGGCGCTTGGCGGAGTCGCCCTCGACGCCCTCGCGCAGGACCACGAACGCGCAGACGACGCTGCCGCGCTCCGGGTCCGGCTTGGCGACGACGGCGTTCTCCAGCACGTCGGGGTGCTGGTCGATCGCGGCCTCGACCTCGGGGGCGCCGATGTTGTAGCCGGAGGAGACGATCATGTTGTCCGAGCGCGCCTGGTACACGTAGTAGCCGTCGGCCTCGCGGACGAACGTGTCGCCGGTGACGTTCCAGCCGTCGACGACGTAGTTGCGCTGCCGCTCGTCGTCGAGGTACCGGCAGCCGGTGGGGCCGATGACCGCGAGCCGGCCGGGCTCCCCGTCGGGGGCCTCGTTGCCGTCCGCGTCGAGGATGGTGGCCCGGAACCCGGGGACCGGGGTCCCGACGGCGCCGGGGCGGATGTCGTCGCCGGCGGCGGAGATGAACACGTGGAGCATCTCCGTGGCGCCGATCCCGTTGACCAGCCGCAGCCCGGACGCGTCGTAGACGGCCTCCCAGGTCTCCTTCGGCAGGTGCTCGCCGGCCGAGACGCCGACGCGCAGGCGGGAGAGCAGGTCCGCCCGGCCCTCCTTGAGGATGGCCCGGTAGGCGGTCGGGGCGGTGAACAGGACCGTCGCGCCGGCCTCGGCGGCCCGCTCGGCCAGCTCGACGGGCGCCGCCCGCTCGGTGAGCAGGCTGGCGGCGCCCGCGTAGAGCGGGAAGACCACGAGCCCGCCGAGGCCGAACGTGAACGCCAGGGGCGGTGAGCCCGCGAAGACGTCGTCCGGCGTCGGCTTGAGGATGTGCCGGGAGAACGTGTCCGCGTTGGCGAGGATGTCGCGGTGGAAGTGCATGGTCACCTTGGGCACGCCGGTCGTCCCGGACGTGGGCCCGAGGAGGGCGACGTCGTCGGCCGCCGTCGGCACGTTCTCGAACGTGCCGGGCTTGCCGGCGGCGGCGCGGACCAGGTCGTCCCCGGCCTCGCCCCCGTAGGGGAGCACCGGCAGCCCCGCGGGGCCCGCGGCGTCGTCCATCTCCGCTGCGAACCGGTGGTCGGTGATGGCCAGCGTCGGCCGGGTGAGCCGGATGAGCGTCCCGACCTCGGTGGAGCGCAGCATCGGCATGGTGGTGACGGCGACGGCGCCGGCCTTCAGCACGCCCAGCCACGCGGCGACCAGCCACGGGTTGTTGGGGCCGCGCAGCAGCACCCGGTTCCCGGGCACGACCCCGTGGTCCTCCGTGAGGACCCGGGCGACCTGGTTGGAGCGCTCGAGCAGCTGCCCGTACGTCCACACGCCGCCGTCCGGGGTGAGCAGCGCGGGCCGGTCGGCGCCGTGGCGGGCCGTCGGCTCGTCGATGAGCTTCGTGGCCGCGTTGAGGCGCTCCGGGTAGTCCAGCTCCGGGAGCGTGAACTCCAGGGTGGGCCACAGTTCCTGCGGGGGGAGGTGGTCGCGGGTGAAGGTGTCCACGTGGGCCGATGGCGTCAGCTGCATGGCCGTTCCTTTCGTGGGGTGGGTTGGTCGGGGGCGGCCTTAGCCGCGGATCATGCCCTCTTGGGCGACGGTGGCGAGCAGGCGGCCGGACCGGTCGAAGAACCGGCCCAGCGCCAGGCCGCGGTTGCTCTGCCCGGACACGGCGTCCTGCGCGTAGAGGACCCACTCGTCGGCGCGGCCCTCGCGGTGGAACCACATGGAGTGGTCCAGGCTCGCCGTCGCCAGGCCGGGGCTGGACCAGTGCAGCCCGCGCACGCGCAGCAGCGTCTCGAGGATCGTGTAGTCGCACACGTAGGCCAGGGCGGTGCGGTGCAGGTCGGCCGTCGCCTTCGCGTCGGCGGCGTCCGGCAGGGCGTCGAACGCCTTGACCCACACGGCCTGCGCCGGGGCCGTCCCGCCGTCGGTGGACAGGTACACGGGTCCGGGGACGTGGCGCATGTCGAAGCTGCGGCCGTGGGCCCAGTACTCCGCGGCACCGCCGTCGGCCCCCTCCAGCGCCTGCGCGGCGCTGGCGAGCGACTCGGGGTCGAGCGCCGCGGCGGCGGCCGGGGCCTCCTGCTGGAAGTCCGGGCCCTCCTCCGGGACGTGGAAGGAGCCGATGGCGGTGAACGCGGTCTTGCCGCCCTGGACGCCGCGGACGCTGCGGGTCGAGTAGCCGCGGCCGTCGCGGAGGGTCTCGACGTCGTAGCGGACGGGGGCGCCGATGTCGACGGGGCGCATGAAGTAGCTGTGCATCGAGTGCAGGTTGCGGTCGGCCCCGACGGTCGCCTGCATGGCGGCGGTGGCCTGGGCGACCATGTCCCCGCCGTACGCCTTGGGCCAGGGCACGTACTGGGTGGTCGCCTCGAAGGACGCGTCGGCCGGGCCGTCGACGGCCGTCAGCTCGATCGCGCGCAGGAACGTCGCGGACGTGTCCGGGGCCAGGATCCCGGGCTGGGTGGTGGTGGTCTGCACGGCTAGGCCCTCCGGTAGTCGGCGAGGGTCTCGTCCGGGACGTCCTCGAGGTTGACGACGAGGTTCTCCGGCGTGCGGGCGGTCAGCCACACCAGCTCCTCGGTGACGGACATGTTGGCCTCGACGTGGGGCATGAACGGCGGGACGAACACCCAGTCGCCGGCCTTCATGTCGATGTACTCGGAGTAGCCTTCGCCGAAGTAGATCCGGCCGTGCCCGCGCAGGACGTAGCCGCCGGTCTCGGCCTCGCCGTGGTGGTGCGGCAGCGAGCGGTACCCGGGGACGTTGGACACCTGGCCGAACCAGATCTTCGTCGCCGGGGTGTGCTGGATCGAGACGCCGGAGACGCGGACGCAGTCCCCGGACTGGGCCGTGTTGGTGTCCTCGGACCCGGCGCGGGTGACGACGGGGACGACCTTGCCGTCCGCGGACGCGTAGACGCTGTTGTCGCCCTCGAGGCGGTACTCGGTGGTGTTGGTGGTCATGCCGGTCTCCTTGTCGGTCAGGCCCGGGCGGCGGCGGGCGCCGCGGCCGGGACGAGGGTGATGGTGTTCTCGAGGCGGCCGATGCCGTCGATCTCGGTGGCCAGGACGTCGCCGTCGGCCAGGAAGCGGGGCGGCTGCATGCCGGCGCCGACGCCGCCGGGGGTGCCGGTGAGGATGACGTCGCCGGGGCGCAGCGTGGTGAAGGCGGAGACGTAGGCGAGCAGCCGGGCCGGGCCGAAGACCAGGGTCGCGGTGTTCCCGCGCTGGACGAGCTCGCCGTTGACGTAGCCGCGGACCTCGAACCCGGGCTCGGGCCCGAACTCGTCGGCGGTGGCGACGACGGGGCCCAGCGGGGTGGTCGCGTCGAACGCCTTGCCCTGCAGCCACTGCAGGGTGCGGTGCTGCCAGTCGCGCATGGAGACGTCGTTGGCGACCGTGTAGCCGGCGATGGCCTCGGCCGCCTCCTCCTCGGTCGCGCCGCGCAGTTCGCGGCCGACGACGACGGCGAGCTCGGCCTCCCAGTCGACCTTGCCGCTGCCGGCGGCCTCGATGCGGTCGCGGGCGCCGGCCAGGGTGTCCGCGAACTTCGCGAACAGGGTCGGGTGCTCGGGCAGCTCGCGGCCCATCTCCAGGATGTGGTCCGCGTAGTTGAGACCGCAGCACACGATCTTGCGGGGCCGGGCCACGGCGGGCGCCAGGTCGGCGTCCGCGGCGGGGACGACGGCGGGGCCGTCGCCGGCCGCGTGCCCGCGCAGGGCCGCCTCGGCGCGGTCCCGCCAGCCGGCGTCCGCGAGCAGCGCCCCGGCGTCGGCGGCGTCGAGCGGCAGGTAGCCGCCGTCGACCGCGACGGCGGCGGTGGTGCCGTCGGCGGTGCGCAGGGTGGCCAGCTTCATCGGTGCTCCTTCGGTGGTTTTCGATATGTCGACTTTTTTACGGTCGTAACTTACGATCAACGTAGCACGGCCGCACGGATGTGCAACAGACCACAGGCGGACAATTTTCAGGAGGGGACATGACCACCCAGACCGCGAACGCGAACCGCACCATCAACCCGGCCTCCCTGCCGAAGCCCTCGGGCTACGCGCACGGGATCCTCGCGGGGAACACCGTGTTCCTCGGCGGCCAGACGGCCCTGGACAAGGACATGAACATCGTCCCGGGCGGCATCGTCGAGCAGTTCCGGCAGGCCTTCTCCAACGTGCTCGAGACCCTGCGCGAGGCCGGCGGCCGCCCGGAGGACCTGGTCAGCGTGACGATCTACCTGACCGACGTCGACGACTACATGGCCCACGGCCGCGAGATCGGCAGGCTGTGGCGCGAGATGGCCGGGTCCGAGTACCCGGCGATGGCCGGCATCGGCGTCACCCGCCTGTGGCAGAAGGAGGCCCTGATCGAGATCCAGGGCATCGCCGTCATCCAGGACCGCGCCGAGTAGCGCCAGAAGGCAAGAACGAGGCGGCGGCCCCGGACCCTAAAGGATCCGGGGCCGCCGCCCTTTTGTGCGCGCGCGGCCGGCTCGCCGGTGGGGCGACCCCGCTCCCCCGGACGCCGCCGTCGTCCGCCCGCTACGGGCGGTGGCCGGCGATGACACGCTGGGCGTGGCGGGCCGCCAGCGGCGCGATGAGCCGGTGGGTGCGCACGAAGGCGCGGCGCGCGTCGGGCTCGCGCCACCCCTCGGGCAGGTAGGCCAGGGGCAGGTTCGGGTCGCGGTATGGCAGGCGGCGCCAGAGCGTCAGCATCGGCACGTAGTAGCGGAACGCGTCCAGGCAGGTGGCGTCGTCGGCCGCGCGCAGGGCCTGCGCCGGGTCCTTGCCGACGGCGGCGCCCCACACCCGGTCCGCGTCCCCGTAGGCGTCGAGGAACTCCCCCACGAGCTCGTCGATGGCGCCCAGGTCCCACCACTCGGCGACCTTGGCGCGCACGTCGCCGGCGAAGAGGTAGTCGCCGCGGAAGAACTCGACGAACCCCTCCAGCCCCTCGTCGGCGAGGCGCTCGCGGGCCCGGTCGACGACGCGGGCCGAGGCGATCCACACACCGGAGGCCACGGTGCCGAACCCCAGGCCGGTGAGCAGGGTGCGCAGCCGGTGCCGCAGGTGCCGCTGGGACTCGGGCACGGAGAAGAGCGCGAGCAGCCAGTCGTGGGTCGTGTCGTCGCGGCGCTCGGAGAAGATCCGCTGGTCGCCCTCGGCGAAGACGGTGCGCAGCGACTCGGACAGCTCGTAGCCGGCGGTCCCGCCGACGCGGGTGCTGTGCAGGACGCCCTTGGACTTCAGCCGCGACACGGCCGAGCGGACTCCCGGCGCGTCGTACCCCAGGTCGCCGAGCAGCGCGATGAGCGCGGCGACCGGCAGGGCGCTGCCCGGCTCGCGGCAGTACAGGCCGTAGAGGGTGACGATCAGCTGCTGGTGGCGCACGGTCGGCGCGGGGATGTCGATCCCGGTGGCGCCGGGGCGCGTCGTCGCGGGGGCGCTCACCGGCCGGCCCCCTCGAGGACGGCCCGCATCGCGTCCGGCCAGGGGGCGGACCGCTCGGCGCCGGCCGGCACGTGCGCGGTGGTGATGGTCCCCTCGGCGGCGATCCCGCCGGGCGACTGCCCGCACGGCTGCCCGACGACCTCGAAGCCCAGCGTCAGGGAGGTCCGGCCCACCCGTTCGACCCACACGGTCGCGGTCACGTGCTGTCCGAACCAGAGCTTGCCGCGGAAGTTGAGCACCTGCTGCACGCGAGGGGCCACCGAGAAGTAGTCCGGCAGGCCGATGTCGCGCATGAGGCGCGCCTCGGCGGCCTCGACCCAGCGGATAATGGCCGAGTTGTGGTGGTGGCCCGCGGCGTCCGTATCCGCCCACTCGACGACGCGTTCGATCGCCGCTTCCGGCCCCCGGTGTCCCGCCATGGCTGCCTCCCGTCCCTGGGCGCCCCGTGCGGGGGCGCCGCCGTCGTCCTAATATATCGAAATCTTGACGCGCGCAAATATCCAAGAATATGCTCACGTCTGGTGTGACGCCTGTCACCCATCACTCCATCCCGGATTGGAACTCCAGAATGACACCGAGTGCACCCACCGCGTGGCCGGTCCCGGCGCGCGCCACCCGCCGCATCCTGTTCTGCTGCTGGCTCGCCATCCTCGCCGAGGGGTACGACGTCGGCGTCCTCGGGGCCGTCCTGCCCGCGCTGGCCGAGGACCGCGCCTGGTCGCTCAGCCCGCTCGAGCTCGGCGCCCTGGGCTCCTACGCGCTGGTCGGCATGCTGCTCGGCGCGATGGCCATCGGCTCGCTGTCGGACCGGCTCGGCCGCAAGCGGATGCTGCTGGTGTCCGTGCTCCTGTTCTCGCTCTCCCAGTTCGGGGCCGCGTGGGCGCCCACGCCGGAGCTGTTCGGCGTCTTCCGGCTCATCGGCGGGCTCGGCATGGGCGGCGTGATCCCCGTGGCCGCGGCACTGACCATCGAGTTCTCGCGGCCGAACCGCCGCTCCTACAACTACGGCCTGATGTACTCGGGCTACTCGCTGGGCATCGTCGCCGCGGCGCTCGTGGCGATGTCGCTGCTGCCGGACCTGGGCTGGCGTGCGGTGGTCGCGGTCGGCGGCGTGCCGATACTGCTGGTTCCGATCCTCGCGTGGGCGCTGCCCGAGTCCATCGAGTCGCTGCTGACGCGCGGGCGCGGCGCGGAGGCGGCCCGCCACGCGGAGAAGCTGGGCATCCGCCCGTTCCGCGAGGCCGACTGGATGCCGCAGGCCGCCGACCCCGCGGCCGGGCACACGTGGCGCTCCATCATGGGGGCCATGTTCACGGGCCGCTATCTGGTGGCCACGATCGGGTTCTGGGTGTCGCTGTTCTGCGGCCTGCTGCTGGTCTACGGACTGAACACCTGGCTGCCGGCCATCATGAAGCAGGCCGGCTACGACCTCGGTCCCTCGCTGGGCTTCCTGCTGGTGTTCGCGCTGTCCTCGGCCGCGGGCGGCCTGCTCATCGGGCGCATCGCGGACCGCCACGGCAAGAAGGCCGTCCTGGTGTCCTTCTACCTCGTCGGCGCGGCCGGGATCCTCATGCTGATGTTCCCGGGCAACCTCGCCGTGAACTACCTGTTCGTCGCGCTGGCCGGCATCGGCTCGATCTCCACCTCGCTGGTGCTCACCGGCTGGGTCGCCGACTACTACCCGGCGTTCGCGCGCGGCACCGCCACCGGCTGGGCCCTGTCCTTCGCCCGGATCGGCGCCATCACCGGTCCGCTGATCGGCGGGTGGATCGGCTCCATGCAGCTGCCGTTCCACTGGAACTTCGTCGTCTTCGCCGCCATCGGGGCGCTCGCGGCGCTGTTCGTGGCGCTGATCCCGAAGCCCGCGCCCGCCGCCGCGCCGTCCGCTCCGGAGGAGGAGCCGGTCGCCGCCACGGAGGCGTAGCGGCAACAGACGCAGGAGGCCGGGTCCGCGCTGAGCGGGCCCGGCCTCCTGAGTTTTCCGGCCAGCTCGTCACGGTCATTTGTGAAGTGCGTCATATTCGTGTCCGGCTCTTCCGGACACCATATCCTCGTTGAGTCCGGCGGACTTCTAGGGTGGGCAGACCACGCCAGCTCTCACTGCTCGCCGGAAACGAGATCGACCGCTGCGGTGAACGGCAACCCGTTAAAACACCACAGGCGGCGACCCGCCGTCGACCAAGATGTCGACGGGTCGCTCCCGCCGCCGAACGCCGTTAAGCAAGCCGTCGGAAAGGAATCCCGCCATGACTAGCCCGCGATGGACCCCCTCACGCTTGATCCCCCAGCCCGCACGGAGAAGGCAAGGATGGCGGCATCCATTGGCGGCGATCGTTGCGGCGGGAACGCTGGCAATCACCGGCTGCTCCAGCACATCGAGCGCGGCGAGCGCTCCCGACGGACTCGAAAAGGTCACCATCGCCCACGACGGCACGGCCGACGGGGCCGCGGTGGGGCTGGGCATCGAACAAGGGTTCTTCGAGGACGAGGGCCTCGAAGTGGAGTACCTGACGGTCGGCGCGCCCCCGGCCACGGTGGCGTCCGTCCAAAGCGGCCAGGTCGACGTCGGGTCGATTCCCACGCTGCCGGCCATCACCGCCATGTCCCAAGGCATCAAAATCACGCCATTCATGTCGGGCAGCGGCTATCCACGGGGCTCCGATGACCTGGAGCAGTACGACCAGCTCAGCCTCTATGTGGCGCCGGACTCCGATGTCACGAGACCAGCCGAGCTGGAGGGGCGCCAGGTCGCGGTCCCCGCCCGGGGTGCCGTGATGGAGATCCTGATTAGTGACGCGATCCGCAGCGACGGCGGGGACCCGTCAAAGGTCCGGTGGATTGTCCTCGACTTCGGTTCGCAGGTATCCGCGCTGGTCGACGGCAAGGTCGAGGCTGCCGGGCTCTCACTGCCCTTCACGGCAGAGGCCGCCGAATCCGGAGCCACGCTGCTCATGGGGCCGGCCATCGATTTCTACGAAGAAGGGCCTCTGACCTCCTGGATCGCCAGCCCGGAAGTGGCGGCGGACAGCGACCTGCTCATTAAGCTCCAGCGCGCCATCCAGAAGTCGAACGCCTACGCCAACGAGCACCGGGACGAGGCCATGGCCAAGGCCGCCGAGCTCACCGGCATCGAGGAACAGATGTTCCGTGAGGCCCGGGGCTTCAACTTCTACCCCGTGGACCTGCGGCTCGAGGACTTCGAACGCGCCGCCGAAAAGATGCGCGAGCTCGGCTTCCTCAAGAAGCCGGTTGACCTTGCGAGCAAGGTGCGCACGGCGGAGGCGGCCCCGGCTGAGGTTGGTGCATCGTGAAAGGCGTCCGTAGCGTCCTGCTCGCGCTGGGGTTGACCGGCGCCCTGGCCCTGACCGCGTGCGGCTCGTCGGGATCGACATCGTCCGCGGGGGGTGAGGACGGCCTCCGAACCGTCACCCTTGCGCACGACGGGACCGCAGCCGCCGCGGCGGTTTCCCTGGGGATGGAACAGGGATTCTTCGAAGAAGAAGGCCTCGCCGTGGAGCACAAGGGCCTGGGGACCCCGCCCGCGATCATTGCGGCCGTCCAAAGTAACCAGGTCACCGCCGGGTCCGTTCCGACCATCCCCATGATCAACGCCATCGACCAGGGGATCCCCCTCACCGCGTTCGCCCCCGACAGCGGCTATCCGGCGGATGTCGAGGACATGGCCGAGTTCGACACGATCGGCATCTACGTCGATCCCGAGGCGGGCATCGGGCGTCCTCGCGACCTCGAGGGCAAGAAGGTCGCCGTTCCCTCCCGCAAGGCCGTCTTCGAGGTCCTCGTCGCCAACGCTGTCCGCAAGGACGGAGGTGACCCAGCCAAGGTCCAGTGGGTCGTTCTCGATTTCGGGTCCCAGGTCGCCGCCTTGACGGACGGACGCGTGGCAGCCGCCGGCCTGCCCATGCCATTTACGGTGCAGGCCGCAAATGCCGGCGCCGAACTACTGGTGCAGCCGGGGGCCGACTTCTACGAGCAAGGACCGACGAACGTCTGGGTGGCCGGCCCCGAGGCATCCGAG
This sequence comes from Arthrobacter paludis, assembly GCF_056782315.1. NCBI lineage: Bacteria > Bacillati > Actinomycetota > Actinomycetes > Micrococcales > Micrococcaceae > Arthrobacter > Arthrobacter paludis. The sequence goes on along the minus strand of NZ_JBXAEW010000020.1, from coordinate 55,244 downwards.
GACAAGGAACTGATCATGGCCCTGCAGCGCGCCATCAAGAAGAGTCATGAGTACGCCAACGAACACCGGGAAGAGACGATGGAACGTGCGGCGGAGCTCACCGGCATCGATGTCGAGACAATCGCCGCTTCCCCGGGATTCAACTACTTCCCGCCCGTCCTCAACCCGGAAGACCTGGAGCGGACGCACGACAAGCTCCTGGACCTGGGCTACCTCTCCCACGAGGTGGAACTCAAGGACAACATCGTGGGAATGGAACAGTGAACCTGCAGGGAAGCCGCAGGAGCCTGGCCCTGGGAGTGGCCGGAGTCGCGGTCGCCCTCGTGGTGTGGCAGCTGGGGGCCCTAGCGTCGACGGGAGCCGCGATCGCCTCTCCCGTCCAGACGGGGACAGCGCTGGCCGAGGCCTTCACAACAGCGGCCTTCTGGGAGTCGGTGGGCGACACACTGGTCGTCGCCGGGCAGGGCTTCGGATGGGCCATCGCGGTGGGAGTCCCACTCGGGATCCTGGTCGGCTGGTCCAGGCTGCTGGGGCGCGCCACCCGCGTCCCGCTGGAGTTCCTGAAGCCCATCCCGCCCATCGTGATCATGCCGAGCGTCATCCTGGTCCTCGGGCCGACGTCCGACATGGCGATCTTCCTCATCTTCTACGGCTGCGTCATGCCGATCATCTATCAGACGGCGACAGGCGTGAAGGAAGTCGACCCGGTGGCGGTGGAAACGGGCAGGTCGTACGGCATGGGAAGGGCGGAGATCCTCTACCGGATCGTTTTCCCCAGCGCCTCGGCATTCATCGGGACCGCCCTGCGCATTGCGATGCCAACGGCCTTGATCGTCGCCGTCGTCGCCGGCCTGCTGGGTGGCGGCCCTGGCCTCGGCAGGGACATCTTCCTGGCCATGGGCGCCGGGCAATACGACTACCTGTATGCCCTGGTGGTGGTCCTCGGTTTCCTGGGCCTGGCGGTGCAGTTCCTGGAGCACCGGGTCGAAAGGTGGCTCTTGCACTGGCACACCTCCTACCGGACGGGAGTTTGACGTGAGCAGCAACAGACTGATCGGCAAGCCGCTGCTGACGGCGGTCGAGTACGGCGTCCCCGTGGCGCTGGTGGTCCTCTGGTGGACCGTGTCCGCAAATTCCAGCAGCGCCTACTTCCCTCCCCTCTCAGACATCGTGGGGCGCTTCCAGGACCTGTGGATCTTTGCCCACCTGCCCACGGACATCCTCCCCAGTGTGGGAAACCTCCTGGTCGGGTTCCTCGCGTCGGCCCTGCTGGGCATTGTCCTCGGGACGGTCTTCGCGCTGATCACCCCGCTGCGGGAGATGCTCTACCCATTGGTGAACTTCTACCGCGCCATCCCCATCGTGGCGGTGATCCCCCTGTTTGTCGCCGTGCTCGGGTTCGGCAACGAAGTCCGGTTGACCACCATCGTGTTGGCGGCCATGCCGCCGACGCTCATCGCGACCCTAGACGGGTTGCGGGCCATCGACCCGCAGGTGAGGGAGGTCAGCCGCGTCTACCGGTTCACGCAGGCCGAATGCCTGGGGCGCGTCTACCTGCCGGCGGCCGCTCCGCAGATCTTCTCCGGCCTCCAGGTCAGTCTGCAGTTCTCCTTCATTGTCATGATCGCCTCCGAGATGCTCGGGGCGTCCCAAGGCATCGGGGCAATGACGCTGCTGGCGCAACAGACCTTCAGCAGCGCGGACATGTGGGCCGGGATCCTGTTGCTAGGGATCATCGGGTACCTGGCCAATCTGGCCCTGACTGCCGTGCGGAACCGGGTCCTCGCCTGGTACGACGGTGCCAAGCAGACCGCGCTTTCCCACTGATCGCCTTATGACACAACGCCCAAGCAAGGGAGACGAAAAGATGACTCTTTATGGAGAGGCCATGACTGACGCGGCAGACCAGCAGCCCCCGGCCACGACAGAGCATGAAGTGCCGGTCCTGGAGGTTGACAACGTCACCAAGGCCTACGGCTCCGGGGACAAGGCGACCACGATCCTGCAAGGGCTGACACTCGAGGTCCGGCGGGGGGAACTGGTCTGCATTGTCGGCCCCTCTGGGGTCGGCAAGACCACACTGCTCAAGTCCCTGGCGGGCCTACACGCGATCACCAGCGGCGAAGTCCGCGTGGACGGCCACGCCATCGAGGGGCCGCCGGAGGAGCTCGCCCTGGTCTTCCAGGACTACAACCGGTCGCTGATGCCTTGGCTGACGGTCAAGGGCAACATCCAGATGCCGCTACGGCACATGAAGCTGGGCCGGCAGGAGATGGAGCGCAGGTACCAGGAAGCCCTGGAGGCCGTGGGACTGTCCGGCGCGGGCAAGAAGTACCCGTGGCAGCTTTCCGGCGGCATGCAGCAGCGGGTTTCCATTGCCCGCGCCCTGGCCTATCAGCCCGACATCCTGGTCATGGACGAGCCCTTCGCGTCCGTGGACGCCCAGACCCGCTTTTCCCTCGAGGACCTGACGTTGAAACTCCGGGAGGAGTTCAACATGACGATCCTGGTCGTGACCCACGACATCGACGAGGCCGTGTACCTGTCGGACCGTGTGGTCGTGCTCGGGGGAAAGCCGGCGCACGTGATCGAAACGATGGAGATCCGGCTGCCCTCGCCGCGGGACCAGATCGCCACCCGGGCCCTGAAGGAGTTCGCGGTCCAGCGGACCCGGGTCATGGAACTGATCAAGGCGGCGACCCCCTAGCCAAGACGGTCACAGCCGGCGGAACCGGTACGGTCGAGAGGAAGACATCGTGAGTAAAGTACCCCCCGGGGCGCGCGGCTATGAGGGCTTCGCCGGGCGGATCGCCCCAACGACGGCCGAGGCTGAACCGGCGTGGCCGGAGGAACGGACGGCGCCTCCTGGCAGCCCCAACATCATCGTGATCGTGGCCGACGACCTCGGGTACAGCGACACGGGACCCTACGGTTCGGAAGTGGACACCCCGGCGCTCAACACGCTGGCACGCAACGGCGTGGCCATGACGAATTACCACACGGCGCCGTTGTGCTCTCCTTCGCGGGCCGCTCTGCTCACCGGCATCAACCCGCACCGAGCCGGATTCGGCCACGTCAGCAACTTCGACCCCGGATTCCCCGGCCTGCGCGTGGAATTCGGCGACGACATCGCGACGTTGCCCGAGTCCCTCCGGGACAGCGGGTACGCCACGTTCGCCGTGGGCAAGTGGCACCTCGTGCGGGAGTCCGCGATGCATGCGGGCGCGGACAAGGGGTCGTGGCCGTGCCAACGCGGCTTCGACCACTACTACGGTTCGCTCGAGGGGCTGAATTCGTTCTTCGAACCGAACCAGCTCGTCCGCGACAACACCCCACTTGACGTCGAACAGTGGCCCGACGAGTACTACATCACGGACGACCTCACCGACCAGGCCGAAAGCTACATCCGCAGCCTCAGGGCGCACCAACCGGAAAAGCCCTTCTTCCTCTACTTCGCCCATGTCGCCATGCACGCTCCCCTGCAGGCCAAGGAGGTGGACCTGCTCAAGCACAGGGGCAAGTACGAGGCCGGCTGGGACGTCATCCGGGGCAAGCGGTTCGAGCGACAACTCGAGCTGGGGCTGTTCCCACCCGGCACCCGGGCCGCGGGGCGCAACCGGGAACCGGGGTACGACGTGGGCGCCTGGGACGACCTCTCCCCGGAGGAGCAGCACCGCTTCGCGCTCTACATGGAGGTCTACGCCGCCATGGTGGACAGCATCGACCAGTCCACGGGCCGGATCATGGACCTCCTGGCCGACTTGGGGGAGCTCGAGAACACCATCATCGTCTTCACCTCCGACAACGGCGGCTCCGCCGAGGGCGGGGCGGCCGGGTCGCGCAGCTACCTGCGCCAGTTCCCGCGCAGCCTGAGCGAGGTGGGATGGGTGGGGGACACTCCCCTGGCCGAGGAACTGATCGGCACGCGCCGTGCCGGCGCCCACTACCCACGGGGCTGGGCGCAGGTGTCCAACACCCCCTTCCGGCTGTACAAGGGCCACACGTACGGCGGAGGCGTCCGCGTCCCCCTCATCGTTTCGTGGCCCGCGGGACTGCAGGCGCGGCAAGCTCCCCTCCATGGTTACGGCTACGTCACCGACCTGGCGCCTACCCTGCTGGACCTGGCCGGCCTCGACGCCTCGGCGTTCCGGTCCGGGATCCCGGTCCAGCCGATGGATGGCGTGTCGTTGGCGCGCCACTGGCGCGAAGGCGCCCCCAGCCCGCACGTCGAGCAGTACAGCGAAGTCGGCGGCCACCGGGGCCTCTACCGGGACGGCTGGAAGCTGCTCTCGCTGCACGATCCCGCGACCCCGGTCGGCGAGGCCCGCTGGCAACTCTTCGACGTGCGCGCCGACCCGACGGAGCTGCACGACCTGAGCGACTCCCACCCGGAGAAAGTCGAAGAACTGGCCAGGGCCTGGGAGTCCGCGGCCTGGAACAACACCGTGTTTCCGCTGTTCGAGACCACGGGCGACGGGGCTGCGGCCAGGGAGCGGAGGCGCCCGTCCGACGACTACCTCAGCCGGCCCCTGCGGATCCTCCGCGGCACGCCCACCCTAGAGCGCTTCCGTTCCCTCGAACTGGTCCAGTACCGGGATTTCACGGCCACCGTCGAGCTGGCCGGCTACCACCCGAACGACCACGGGGTCCTTGTCTCCCATGGGGACCAACTGGGCGGATACCTCCTGTTCATCGAGGCGGGCCGCCTCCGCTTTGGCTACAACGCCTACGGAGACGAGGCGTCCCACGATGTATGCGCCGTGCCGGCAGGCGCCCGCTTGATTCGGATGAGCGCCGCCGTCCGGGACCCGCTCCTGTGGGACTTCTCCTTCAGCATCGACGGCTCGCCCGCCGGCGCCGTGCACGCCTGCCCCCAGATGACCGGCATGGCGCCGTGGACCGGGATCAGCGTCGGCGTGGACGCCCGCGGTCCCGTGCTCTGGGACATCCGGCAAGATCACGGCGTGTTCCGCTACACCGGCGCCCTCGCCGGCGTCCACTACGTTCCCGGACGCCTCCGGACGCCGCGGGCGCTCATCGACGAGCTCGCCCTGTCCGCGGCGGAGGCCGCCGACTAACCCGCCCGCCGGAGTGCGCGGGGTGCGCGCCGCCCCCTTGTCCGGTCCTGCCGGACGGCACCCATCGGCCCCGCCACGGGGATGACTAACCTCGGAGCAGGCGTGACGCACTTCACGGATTCAGCCACTCGCCAGTTCCTCCCTCTTTCGATTGGAAGGCCCACCTTGTCAGCCACAGCAGCTTCTCCCCATGGCACCAACGCCATCGACCCGATCCTGGCCTCGGTCCTCCAGCGCCGGCTCGACGCGATCACCAAGGAAATGGCGACGCTGCTCATGCGCTCATCGCGGTCGCCGATCTTCAACGAGATCGGGGACCTGGTCACGGTCCTGTTCGACGCCAAGGGACGGACCCTGGCGCAGGCCGAGTACGCAGCCATCATCGCCTTCGGCGCCCGCCCGCCGCTGCAGTACATCATCGAGTACTTCGGGGACGACATCAACGAGGGAGACGTGATACTCCACAACGACGTCTACTCGGGCGGCAACCAGAACGCGGACACCGGCGTGTACGTCCCGATATTCGACGACGGCGGGCTCATCGGCTGGGCGGCCGCCAAGGGCCACTTGGCCGACATCGGCGGGATGACGGCCGGCGGCTACAACCCGAACACGACCGAGGTGTGGCAGGAAGCCTTCCGCATCCCTCCCGTGAAGATCTACGAGTCCGGGGTCCTGCGGCGGGACATGTGGGACCTGGTCGCGGCGAACATCCGGTTCGACTACGTCATGGAAGACATCAAATCGATGGTCGGGGCCTGCCAAGTCGGCAGCCACCGCTTCCGGGACGTGGTCCAGCGCTACGGGCGAGACGCGTTCGACCGGCACATGGAGTACGTGCTCGAGAGCTCGGCGCGGCAAGTCCGGGCCGAGGTCTCACGGTGGCCGGACGGCGTCTACCACGGGACGAGCACGATGGTCTCCGACGGGCTCGACGCAGCGCGCCGGTACAAGATCGCCTGCACCATCACCATCGCAGGGGACGAAATCACCTTCGACTTCTCCGAAACCGACGACCAGGCCCCCGGATTCACCAACATGCCTCCCGCGTCCGCGGCCGGGGCCGTCCGCATCGGCTTCCTCATGCTCGTTGCGGCCGCCGGCATCACGATCCCCACCAACGAGGGCCTCTTCGAGCCGGTGCACACCGTCTTCAGAAAGGGCTCCCTGCTCAATCCCCGGTTCCCGGCGGCCTCGGTTTTCGGCAACCAGATGTGCGACGAGGTGCTCGAGTGCATCATGGGCGCCCTCGCCGAAGCGCTGCCCGACCGGGTCACGGCCGGGTGGACGAAGAACCTCTCCACCACTCTCCACGGCACGGACCCCAGGACGGGCGAGCCCTACGTGACGCTGACGGTTTTCCAGCGCAGCGGCCCCGGCGCGATGCGCGGCTCGGACGGGTGGGATGCCTTCGGCTTCTGCGGAACCGCGGGCCAGATGCGGTCGCCCGACCCCGAGAAGTTCGAACTCCAGTCCCCACACTTCCTCGAATACCACGAATACCTCCCCGACTCGGCCGGGGCCGGGCAGTGGCGCGGCGGGCTCGGCACGCGGTCGGCCTGGGTCTCCCACGGCGCCAATGCCCAAGGCGTGACCATGGGGGAAGACGTCCGGTCCGAGAACCCGCCCCCGGCCAAGGGTCTCGACGGAGGCGAAGACGCGAGCCTGAACCGGCTCCTCATCGAGTTCCCCGACGGAACAACGCGGGAGTGGGGGTCCAAGGAGATCGTTGACCTCCCCGAGGGCACCCGGATCCTGTCCTGGTGCGGCGGGGGCGCGGGCTACGGCGATCCCACCGAACGCGATGCCGAACGCGTCGCGCAGGAAGTCGTCTCGGGGCTGCTGTCCCGGGACAAGGCCGAGCAGGCATACGGGGTCGTGATGGCTTCCGACACCGGCGGCATCGACAAGGCAGCGACCGTGCAGCGGCGCCGTGAACTGAAGGGAAGTGCATGATGGGTCGGCGTATAGGCATCGACGTGGGTGGCACCTTCACGGACTTCCTCGTCCTGGAGGAAGACGGAACCCGGGTCGTCCACAAGACCAGTTCGGTCCCGGCCGACCCGGCGACGGCAGTCACCCGGGGCCTGCGGGAGATCGCCGCCCGGCAGGGCGAGAACCTCGAGGACTTCATCGCCGGGATCGACACGATCGTCCACGGCACGACCGTCACGACCAACGCCCTCCTGACCCGCCGGGGGGCCAAGGTGGGCCTCCTCGCCACCGACGGGTTCCGTGACGTCCTTCCCATGCGGGACGGGACCCGGGAGGAGGCCTACGACAACCGGTACGCGCCCCCCGTGCCGCTGGTGACCCGCAACCTGACCCGCCCGGTGCGCGGACGCGTGGACGTGGCGGGAACCGAGGTCGTCCCCCTCGCCGAGGAGGACGTCAGGGAAGCCGCACGCGCCTTCCGCGACGCGGAGGTCGACGCGGTCGCCGTGTCGTTCATGCACTCCTACACGGACCCCAGCCACGAACGGCGCGCCGCCGAGCTCCTCCGCCAGGAGCTGCCGGGCGTGTACATCACCAGCTCCAGCGACCTGATCTCCCAGTCCGGATACTACGACCGCACCAGCACCGCGGTCCTCAACTCCTACGCGGGGCCGATCATCAGCGACTACCTCCGGGTGCTGACCGAGACCCTGGAGGCCGTCCGCTTCCGCGGCATCCTGCTGCTGATGCAATCCAACGGGGGGGTCGCCTCGCCCTCGGAACTGAGTGCCCGGGCGGCGCTGTCCCTCCTCTCCGGCCCCGCCTCGGGGCCGACCGCCGGCCTCCTGGAGGTCCAGGCCCACGGCTGGGCGAAATGCCTGACCGTCGACATGGGCGGGACGAGTTTCGATGCCGCCATCGTCGACAACGGACGGCCCCTGGTCATGACCGACGGCTCCATCGACCGGTGGCGCATCGCCCTGCCCATGGTGGACATCCACACGATCGGTGCGGGCGGCGGTTCGATTGCCGCCGTGGATGACGGGGGCATCCTGCGGGTGGGGCCCCAGAGCGCCGGCGCGGTGCCGGGCCCGATCTGCTACGGGCGCGGCGGGGACAGGCCGACCACGACGGACGCCGACGTCGTCCTCGGGTACATCGCGCCCGAATCCTTCCGGGTGACCGGCGGCATGGACCTGGACGTGGAGAGCGCCCGCCGCGCGATTGCGGAGCAGATCGGAAACCCCCTGGGGCTCGACGCCGTTCATGCTGCCGCGGGAATCTACGACGTCGTCAACGTCTCCATGGCGGCAGGGGTCCGGGGAGTCACCGTGCGCCGCGGGCTGGACCCCCGGGACTTCCCCCTCGTCGTCGCGGGCGGCGCTGGGCCGGTCCACGCGGCAGCCATCGCCCGCGAACTCGAGATTCCGCTCCTCGTGGTCCCCCGGGAATCGTCGATCTTCTGCGCGGCCGGCATGCTGGTGTGCGATTTCAAGCACGACTACGTGCAAAGCGTCTCCGGCAAACTGCACGAAATGGACGGATCCGACATCGCCCGCATCTGGGAGGAGATGGCGGGACGTGGACGGGAAGTCCTCCTCGGCGAAGGGGTCGCCCCCGAGGAGATCTCTTTCGTTCCGCAGCTCGATCTCCACTACAAGGGGCAGTGGTTCGAGATCACCGTGCCCGTGGACCCGGGCATGCTCTCGCGGCCGGACACCGCGGAAGTGGCGCGGTCGTTCCACGAAGCCCACGAAACGCAATTCGGGTACCACACCGAGAGCATGCCCATCGAAGTCCTCAACGTGCGGCTCACGGCCATCGGCGCCGCCACCCGGCAGGGGGCCCCGGAAGCCAGGGCGCCCCACTCGGAGGGGGGTTCGCTCGTGGGCCACCGCGAGATCTGGTCGCCGCACCTGCGCCGCATGGTCCAGGCCGAGGTCCACGCGGCCGGACGCCTGGGGGCAGGGGACCAGTTGCAGGGGCCGGCGGTCGTGGAAATGGAGACCACCAGCCTGGTCGTTCTCGACGAGTTCGACCTCGTCGTGGACGTCACCGGATCCTTCGTGCTGTACAGGAAGGACCGGGCCGCGGACCTGCTCCCCACTATCCGGGTGAGGGCGGACCAGGACGTCCAAGAGGTCGCCTGGGCGAGATAGCCAGAAGGCGCCACACCAGGGGCCCGTTGACCGGTACGCCGGCCACCGGGCCCCTGGTCGTGCCCGGTGTCCCCTGGCCCGTGGGCGACCCGCCGCATGATCTAGCTCACAGGGCGTCCGGTCCTGCGGGACGGAAGGGCCGAAGCGGGCCCGGGGCGGACCTACGGTGGCTCTAACCACACGGAAGCTTCCGGGAACCGCTGCGGCGGGCCCGCGGAAGAACCCGGAGCCGCTGAGGAGGAGCGCATGACACAAAGCACGGAACAGGTCGCCCACGGGCGGGAGTACCTGGCTGGCCGGTTCGACCAGTACCTCAAGCCCGACCGCGTTCACCGCGCGTTGTACACCGATGAGTCGATCTTCCGCGAGGAGATGCGCAAGGTCTTCGGCCACACCTGGGTCTACCTCGCCCACGAGTCCCAGCTCCCCGAGCCCAACTCCTTCCTGACGCTGAACATCGGCCTGCGGCCGATGATCCTCACGCGGGACCGCCACGGCGAGATCCACGCGTTGTTCAACCGGTGCGCGCACCGGGGGGTGACCGTCTGCCGCGAGGAGGCCGGCAAGGCCAAGAGCTTCCAGTGCCCGTACCACGGCTGGACGTTCCGGAATACCGGCGACCTGGTCGGCACCCCGTGGGCCGGCGGCTACTCCCCCAACTTCGACAAGTCCGAGTTCGGCCTCGGCGGGTTCCCCCGCGTGGAGTCCTACCGCGGCTTCGTCTTCGGGACCCTGAACATGGCCCTGCCGCCGCTCGCGGACCACCTCGGCCCGGCCACCGCCTGGCTGGACTACTGGATCGACCGGTCCCCGACCGGCGAGGTGCAGGTCCGCAAGTCCGTGAAGCGGATGGGGTACCGGGGAAACTGGAAGCTGGCCTTCGACAACGGCGGAGACGGCTACCACCCGTCCTTCTCCCACCGTTCGCTGCTGGCGACGGCGTCCCGGCTCGGGGACAGCAAGGACATGTCCTACTTCGGCGAGGCCCCGGACGAGGGGCCCATGACGATGACCACCCTGGGCAACGGCCACAGCGTGTTGGACCAACGTCCCAGCTACGACGGGCCGGGCAGCATCTGGGCGAACCAGCGCCCCCAGCCCGGGCGGGAAAAGTTCGAAGAGCACATCCGGGCCACCTATCCGCAGGACGCGGACCGCCTGCTGGACCTGGCGTGTGGGTCGCAGATCAACCTGTCGATCTTCCCCAACCTGCTGATCCTGGGAAACCAGATCCAGGTCATCGAGCCGCTCAGCGTCGCGAAGACGCAGCTGAACTGGCACTCGACCTCCATCGGCGGCGTCCCGGAGGAAGTGAACACGGTCCGGATGCGCACCCAGGAGGATTTCCCGTCCTTCGGCGAGCCGGACGACCAGGCGAACTTCGAGGAAGCCCAGCGGGGCCTGGAGATCCCGGAGGCCGAATGGCTTCTCATCAACCGCGGATACGAGGTCGAGGGCTGGCAACGGCCCCTGGAGGACGGGTCCATCCAGTCCCGCGTGACCGACGAGATCCCGGTGCGGAAGTACTTCGAGGCCTGGAAGCGGGTCATGGACGAGGAGACGATGTGAGCGACCTGAAGAGCCCCGCCCCGAACTACGAGGACACCTCCCGCTACTCGTACCACGTGGACAAGGAATGGTACGACCAGCTGAGGGGCTTCACGGAGGAATTCGCCCGCGACTGGCCGACCGCGGACGCGGCCACCCTGCACGAGGCCACGGCCTTCCTGACCAAGGAGGCCCGGCTCATCGACGAGGCCCGGTTCAACCACTGGCTGGAGCTGTTCACCCCGGACAGTGTGTACTGGGTTCCGGTTCTGCCCGGCGGACCGGACCCGGATTCCGAACTGTCCCACGCCTTCGACGATTTCCGCCGCCTCTCGGACAGGGTGTACTGGCTGCGCACGGGGCTGGCCTTCAGCCAGTTGCCGGCGTCCCGCACCCGGCGGGTGATCTCCAACGTGGAGGTGCTACCCGACGAGTCCCGGGGACTGCTGCTGGTCCGGTCGAACTTCGTCGTCACGGAGTTCCGCGCCGGGGTCACGAAGATCTATTCGGGATGGTACGGCCACGTGCTCGTCCCCACCCCCGAGGGGCTGGCCATCCGGGTCAAGCAGACGAACCTGCTGGATTCGGAGCAGGGCCACGAGAACCTCACCCTGGTGCTGTGATGGGCAACCACCGTGAGGCCGACGAGGAGCGGCAACGGCTCCTCCAGGAGAACGCCCGCCTGCGCGAGCAGGTCGCCGAGCTCACCCGGGAAGTGCGGACCATGCGTCCCGTGGTCGCGGCCGCCAAGAAGATGCGGACCTGGGACCACAACCCCTACGACGTCCGCCCCGACGACGCGTGGATCGCGCTGGACCGCGAGAGCGCGGCGGTGCTGATGCAGGCCCTCGCCGGCGTCGACCACTGGGAGCCGTGGACCCACACGATCGCCCCCAGGCCGCAGCCATGAGGATGCTGGTCATCGTCCACTGGGACCGGACGGACATCGACTCGATCCTCACGCTCTGCGCCGCCCGGGGCATCAGCCCCACCGTGTGCAACCCGAGCGCCGGGGAACCGCTCCCGCCCGCCGCCGAATTCGACGCCGTGGTCTGCATGGGAGGAAAGCAAACCGCGGTCGGTGCCGTCGAGGACTTCCTGATGGAGGAGATGGATTTCCTGCGGGCCGCGATCGGCCAGGCCAAACCCGTGCTGGGAATCTGCCTCGGTTCGCAGCTGCTGGCCAGGGCGTTGGGCGGGAGCGCCAGCGTGGGGGCGACCGGCTTGGAGGCCGGGTACATCGACGTCCACCCGGCGCCGGGGGCGGACCACGCCCCCGAGGTCACGGGCCGGTTCTTCTCCTTCCACACCGACACCTTCCAGCTCCCCCCGGGGGCGTCCCTTCTGGCAAGCAGCGACCGGTATCCGCAGGCATGGTCCTTCGGATCGGCCCTGGCCTTGCAGTTCCATCCGGAGCTCTCCCTCGAGGGGATCAGCCGGCTCCTGGACATCGAGGGCGAGCGGATCGCCCAGGCCGGTGCAGACGTGGACGCCATCCGGGCCGAAGCGGAGGCGCAGGCGCCCCTCGCTCTCCAGACCACCGAAGCCTCCCTCGGGGCGTGGCTTGACCGCGCCCTCGCGGAGCACCCCCACCGGCAGCGCGCTGCCTCCACCCACCCAGGCCGGCCCGATCCGGTCCGACCGTTGTCCCGCTAGAGGAGATCGACCCATGCGTAGCAAATTCGTCGAAGTACACGGCCTCCACTCGGAGGCGCAAATCGCCGCCGCCGAAGACTCCGAGAAGGCGATTCGGGAGCAGGGCATCGAGGTCGTCCGCCTGGCCTGGCCGGACCAGCACGGCCTGCTCCGGGGCAAGTCCACCAGCGTGGACGGGTACCTGTCCGCCCTGACCGGTGGCATGGACATCACGATGGCCCCGTTCGGGTTCGACACCGCGAACTCGCCGGTGCAGAACCCCTTCACCGAAGACGGCGGCTTCGCCTTCGCGGGGATGGGCGGCAGCCCGAACATCAAGATGGTCCCGGATCCGGCGACGTTCCTGGTCCTCCCGTGGGCGCCGGAAACCGCGTGGGTGATGTGCGACCTGTACATGACCAACGGACAGCCGTTCCCCTACTCGCCCCGCGGCATCCTCAAGAAGACGCTGCAGCGCCTCTCCGAGGCCGGCTACGGGATGGTGGCCGGGTTGGAGATGGAGTGGTACCTCGCCCGCATCGTCGACGACGGCCTCGGCCCGAACGCGGACATGGGCTCCCCGGGGAACCCCGCCCCGCCGCCCGTCGTGGCCCCGGTGAGCCGCGGGTACAACTACCTGCTCGACAGCCACCTGGACGAGATCGACCACGTGGTGCGGCCCCTGCGGAAGGCCCTGGACAGCATGGGGCTTCCGCTGCGGTCCTTCGACGACGAGTGGGCCCCCAGCCAGGTCGAGACGACCTTCGACATCCTCGATGCCCTCAAGACCGCGGACGCCGCGGTGGTCTTCCGGATGGCGGCCAAGCAGATTTGCCGCCGCAACGGGCACATCGCCTCGTTCATGACCAAGCCGGCGATCAACGGCGCCTACCCGAGCGGCTGGCACCTGCATACGTCGGTGTACGACCAGGAATCGGGCCAGAACCTCATGGTCCCCGGCGACGGCGAGGTGCTCTCCGAGCTCGGCCGCCACTACGTCGGCGGGGTGCTCGAGCACGCGGTGGCGGCGTCCGTGTTCACGACGCCCACCATCACCGGGTACCGCCGGCGCCAACCCTTCTCCCTGGCGCCGGACCGGTTGACGTGGGCCCTGGACAACCGGGCCGCCATGATGCGCGCGATCTCCACGCCCCACGACCCCAGCTCCCACGTCGAGAACCGGGTCGGGGATTCCGCCGCCAACCCCTACCTGTACATGGCCTCGCAGGTCGCTGCCGGGCTCGACGGCATCCAGCGGCAGGTGTCCCCCGGCCGCCCGAGCGAGAACCCGTACGCGGAGGACGTGCGGATCCTGCCCACCTCGCTGCACGAGGCCACCGACGCGCTCGAAGCCGACACATTCTACCGCGAGGCCTTCGGCAGCGACTTCGTGGACTACATGGTCGCCATGAAGCGGCACGAGCTCGCGCGGTACGAAGCCTGGCTCGAGGAGAACCCCGACCAGGACGCCTGGGTCAACGGCGTCAGCGGCTGGGAACACCGCGAGTACTTCGAGCTGTACTAGGCCGTCGCTGGCGGCCCGTCCACCCGGCACCGAGTCCCCAAGCAAGGAGAAACAATGCCCCGCGTCAACTTCACCACGCCGGCGGGCGACGCCATCGAAGTCGAATCCCGGGCTGGATCGACGGTCATGGAGGCCGCCGTGAAGCACGGCGTGCCCGGCATCGTGGCGGAATGCGGAGGCGGGCTGTCCTGCGCCACGTGCCACGTCTACGTCGCAGCCGAGTACGCCGACGCGGCCGGGCCGGCAGGAGAGTTCGAGGACGAGATGCTGGAGGACGCCGTGGCCGAACGGCGGCCCTCGAGCCGGCTGTCCTGCCAGATCACGCTGACCGACCAGCTCGACGGAATCGCCGTCGAAGTCGCCCCGGAGCAGTGACCGGGATGGCAACCCCGGGCACGGTCATCGTGGGGGGCGGCGAGGCGGCGGTGACCATCGCCGCGAGCCTCCGCCAGAGCGGATACGGCGACCCCGTCACCATCGTCGCGAAGGAGCCGGTGCCGCCCTACCAGCGTCCCCCCCTGTCGAAGGGATACCTGGCAGGGGACGTCCCCGAAGAGGGGCTGTACCTGCGCGATCCCGACTACTACCGGGAGCAGCGGATCGGCGTCGAGGTCGGGGACCCGGTGGTTGCGGTGTCCACCAACGGAAGCGGGGGGACGGCGCGGACGGCCTCCGGGAAGGAGTTCGGGTTCTCGCGGCTGGCCTTGTCGACGGGCGCGTCGGCCCGGCACCTCGGCGTGCCCGGCCAGGACCTCGACGGGGTCTTCACGGTGCGGGACCTCCAGGACGCCGCGAGACTGCGGGATGCGCTGCCTTCGGCGCGTAGCGCCGTCGTCATCGGCAGCGGGTTCGTCGCTCTGGAGGCCGCCGCCGTCCTGCGCAAGCACGACGTCGCGGTCACGGTCCTCGTGCGGGGCTACGGGTTGATGGGACGGGCGGTCGCGCCGCCCACGTCCGACTACTTCGTCCGGGCGCACGAGGCCATGGGAACCACGCTGCGCTTCGGCACCAATCCGCGGGCCATCGAAGGCGCCCGGGGCCACGTCACCGCCGTGGTGACCTCGGACGGCGACACCATCGACGCGGACATCGTCATCGTCGGCGTCGGCGTCGAGCCCAACGTGGACCTGGCGGAGCAGCTGGAGCTGGAGCTCGACCACGGGATCGTCGTCGACCGGGCCGCCCAGACGGGGAACCCGGTGGTGGTCGCCGCGGGGGACTGCACGGTGCAGCCACACGCCCTGTATCCGGAGGAAATGGTCCGGATCGAATCCGTCCAGAACGCCCTCGACCAAGGCCGGAAGGCCGCCGCCGCAATCATGGGCCACGAGCGGCCCTCCGTGCCGGTCCCCTGGTTCTGGTCCGACCAGGCCCACCTGAAGCTCCAGATCGTTGGCCTGTCGACGGGGTACGACCGCGTCGTGGAGCGCCGGGCCCCGGGCGAAGAACGCTACTCGCTCCTCTACTACCGCGACGGCCAGCTCATCGCGGCCGACGCGGTCAACAACCCCAAGGACTTCAACGCCGCGAAGCGGGCGCTGAACGCCGAAGCGTCCATCGACGCGGACGCGGCCGCGGATCCGGCCACCCCACTGAAGTCACTCATCAGCTAGACCTCCTCAAGCCCCTGGGCGCGAGCGGAGACCCCCTCCGGGGACCGGTCCCGCTCTGGCCACACCACCTACGGAAGGGACCCCATGTCAACCGCAACCATCAACGACGGGATCATCGCCAACGTCCGCAGCGAGGCCAAGGACAGGCTCCAGCAACGGCGGGTCGAAGCGATTTGGGACCAGATGCGCGCCGACAAGCTCGATGCGCTGGTCATCGGCGGCCGCGGGCTGCTGACCCAGTACGGATTCCTGGAGTACGTGGCGGGCTTCTGCCCGCAGGTCCGCCTCTGCTACGCCGTCGTGACCCCGGACGAGCAGCCGGTCCTGGTCATGCCCACGGCGTCGGACGCCTGGTACGCGCGGCAGGCAACCCGCCTGGTCGACGTCCGCGTCGCCGGCCAGGGCGACGTCATCAGCGACAGCGACGGCCTGCCCCCGGTCATTGCCCAGGTGCTGCAGCAGCGCAAGGCCGCCACGGGCACCATCGGCATGGTCGGGCTCCAGCACATCATCCCCGCCATGGACTACGCGCGGCTTCGCCAGGCGCTCCCCCAGGCCTCGCTCGTCGACGGCACCGCCACGGTGGGGCGCGTCAAGGCCGTCAAGAGCGCCGAGGAGCAGCAGGAGGTCCTGCGCTCCTGCGCCATCGCGGACGCCGGGCTCGAGGTCTTCATGGACCGGGCCCGCGTCGGATCGACGGGCTGGGAGCTGTGGGGCGAGGTGCAGCGGGAGGTGCGCAGCCGCGGGGCCCGGGACGTGCTGATCATGGTGAGCTCCGATCCCTACTTCAACGACACGCCCCGCAACGAGCCGATCGCCCAGGGCGATCTCGTCTGCACCTACGTGGAGATCTCCGGCCCGAACGGCTACTGGGTGGAAAAGGCCAGCCTCTTCGCCGTCGGCGAGATCGGCGACGCCAAGCGCCGCATTGCGACCGCCTGCCTGTCGGCACACGCCGCGGCGGCGGACGCGATGCGGACCGGCAACAGGGCGAGTGACGTCGCCGCCGCCCTGACCGGCGCCGTCGGCGACGAGGCCGTCGAGTTCGGGATCTGGCACGGGCACGGTGTGGGGGTCGACCACGACGTGCCGGTGCTCGGCTCGGGCGACCAGACGCCCCTCGTGGCGGGCATGGCCTTGGCCCTCCACCCGAACTTCGTCAGCGCCGACGGCGCGGTCGGCGCGAGCGTCGCCGACACCTACCTCGTGCAGGCCGACGGCCCGCCGGTCCGGGGTTCACGGCACGACCAAAAGCTGTTCACGATCTGAGAGGACGAATTCGATGACCTACACCATCGGAGTTGACGTGGGAGGCACGTTCACCGACTTCCTCCTGATCAACGAAGCCGCCAACACCCAGCACCAGCACAAGACGCCCACGGTCCCGTCCGACCCGGCGACGGGCATCCTGCGCGGCCTGAGCGAGCTGGCCGAGCACGAGGGCCTGCCGGAGTCCGAGTTCTTCGACCTGATCTCGCTCATCGTCCACGGGACGACGGTCGCCACCAACGCCGTGTTGACCAACAGCGGCGCCAAGACCGGCCTCGTCACCACGCAGGGCGTCCGCGACATCCTGGAGATGCGTCGGGGCATCCGCAGCCGCAAGCACCTCTACGACAACAAGTACGTCGCCCCGGCTCCCCTGGTGACGCGGGACCTGCGCAAGGCGATTCCGGAACGGGTGGACGTCGACGGCCACGTCGTGACGCCGCTCGACGAGGAGGCCCTGCGCACCGCCATCACCGAGCTGAAGGCCGACGGCGTGGAAGCCGTCGCCGTCTGCTTCATGCACTCCTACGCCAATGGCGAGCACGAACGGAAGGCCCGGGAAATCCTCACCCAGGAAGCCCCCGAGCTGTTCCTCTCCGTCAGCAGCGAAGTCCTCCCCCAAGTCCGGCTGTATCCGCGGGTTTCGACCACCGTGATCAACGCCTACCTCGGCCCGATCGTGCAGAAGTACATGGCGACGATCGTCGACCGGCTCCAGGGCCGGGGCTTCAGGGGCACGCTCATGGTCATGCAGTCCAACGGCGGCATCACCCAGCCGGAGAAGGTCGCACACCTCCCCGCCAGCATCACGCTGTCGGGTCCTGCCGCCGGTCCCGTGGCCGCCTACGAATTCGTCAACCAGCGGGGATGGCGCGACTGCACGGTCGTGGACATGGGCGGCACCAGCTTCGATGCCTCCCTGGTTCTGGACGGGGAGGTGCAGATCACCCGTGACGGGGAGATCAACCACCACGTCATCTCGCTGCCCACCACGCACGTGCATACGATCGGGTCCGGAGGCGGATCCATCGCGTGGATCGACGACGGCGGACTGCT
Organism: Arthrobacter paludis; assembly: GCF_056782315.1. Taxonomy (NCBI): domain Bacteria; kingdom Bacillati; phylum Actinomycetota; class Actinomycetes; order Micrococcales; family Micrococcaceae; genus Arthrobacter; species Arthrobacter paludis. The sequence goes on along the minus strand of NZ_JBXAEW010000020.1, from coordinate 37,426 downwards.
TCAGGTGGGCCCGAGCAGCGCCGGCGCGACCCCCGGGCCGGCCGCCTACGGGCAGGGTGGCACGGAACCGACCGTTTCGGACGCATCGGTGGCCCTCGGCTACATCGATCCCGACTATTTCCTCGGCGGCCGCAAGCCCCTGCGCCTGGATCTGGCTGAGGAGGCCATCCGCACCAGGGTCGCCGAGCCCCTCGGGCTCGACGTCGTGGAGGCCGCCGCGGGGATCTACGAGATGGTCAACCTGCAGATGGCGGCAGGGACCAAGAACGTCTCCGTCGAGCGCGGATACGACCCCCGGGAATTCCCCATGGTCGTAGCGGGTGGCGCGGGGCCCGTCCATGCGGGGATGATCGCCCACGAACTGGAGGTTCCGGTGGTCGTCGTCCCCCGGCTCTCCTCGGTCCTGTGTGCCGCCGGCATGCTGATGGCGGACCTGCGGCACGATTTCGTCCGGGCCTTCACCTCCAGGATCTCAGGGATGGACATCGCCGCGGCCGCGGCCCTGGTGCAGGAGATGGTGGCCGAGGGCCGGGGGCAGCTGGCCTCCGAGGGCGTCCCCGAGGCCGACCGCGAGTACGTGGTCTCGGCGGACGTGCGGTACCCCGGCCAGCACCACGAAGTCACGGTCATGTTCGAGGTCGACGACATCGACCCGCGGCGGCCGGAGTCCGTGGGCCGGATCGCCGGGCTCTTCCACGACCGGCACGAGCAGCTCTACGGCTTCGCGGAGCGCGACGAGGACGTCGAGCTCATGAGTCTCCGGGTGGCGGCCATCGGGCGGCGCAAGGGCCTGGAGTTGGGGCACGACGACGCCGCCCCTGACGCGGAGGCCCTCCCCAAGGGCACCCGACCGGTCTACCTGCGCTCCGAGGGCAAGAAGGTCCCCGTGCCCATCTACGAGGGCTCCGCCATCCCCGTGGGCCGGGTGATCGAAGGGCCGGCCGTCGTCGAGGAACCCACCACGACGATCTTCGTGCCCGAATACTTCGACATCGAGCTCGATCGGTCGGGGAGCTATTTCATGGTCGCCAAGGGCTTCGACTGGACCCAGCTCAAGTCGCTCAAGAAGGAGGTCAAGCTGTGACCGCTACGGTGAATGCCACACTCAACCCGATCCTGGTTTCCGTCGTCTCGAGCCGGATCAAGGCCGTCGGCGAGCAAATGGGGGTCGTCATCGAACGCAGCGCCCGGTCTCCGCTGCTGGTGGAGGGCCGCGACTTCTCCCTCGGCATCTACGACGTCGACGGGCGGCTGATCGAGCAGACCGAGTACATCCCGATCCTGGGGTACGCCGCGGCGCCCACCATGCAGTACGTGGCCCGGAAGTTCCGGGGCAAGGTCGCCGACGGAGACGTCATCCTCCACAACGACCCCTTCACCGGCGGAAACCAGCCGGCGGACTGGAAGATCATCCGCCCGGTGTTCGCCGACGGCGAGCACTTGGCGTGGGTCATCATCTCGGCGCACCAGAGCGACGTCGGGGGTGCCGTGCCCGGCTCCTACAACCCGCACGCAACGGACGTGTGGCAGGAGGCCCTCCGGCTCACCGCGGTGAAGATCATGGAGAAGGGCCAGATCCGCGAGGACGTCTGGGAGCTGGTCTTCGGGAACGTCCGCCTGGCCACCGTCGAAGACGATGTCCGCGCCATGATCGGCGCCTGCGCCGTGGGGGAACGCGAGCTGCGCAAGCTGGTGGCCCGCTACTCGGCGCAGACGTTCCGGCAGGTCGTGGAGAGCATGCTCGACGCCGCCGAGGAATCGGCGAAGCAGGTCATCCGGAGGATCCCCAATGGCGTCTACACCCAGGAGTGGGCCGCGAACTACGACGGCATCACCGAAGGCACGACCCCCACCCTGCGGGTGCGGATCACCGTCGACGACGAGCACATGACGTTCGACTTCGCCGGAACCGATCCCCAGACGCCGGGCTACGTCAACGCCCCCCTTGCGGTCACCCTCTCCTCGGTGATGATCACGTTCTTCATGCTCGCCGACATCGAGGTGCCGCACAACGACGGGATCATGCGGTGCATCGACGTCAACGTCCCGGAGGGCACCTTCCTCAACTGTTCGTTCCCCGCCGCCTGCGGCTTCGGGAACCACCTGTCCGACCAGATCTGCTCGGCCCTCATGGCGGCTCTGGCCGGGGCCCTCCCCGAACGGGTCACGGCCGGCTGGAACCCCCTGTTGAGCGCCATCATCAACGGGGACCACCCCAGGGACCACCAGCCGTTCGTGGACATCCTGATCAACGCCTCCAAGGGCGGTGGCGGCGGCACGTACGGGGCCGACGGCTTCGATCATGTCGGCCTCATCGCCTCCGGCGGCGCACTTGGTGCCCAGGATCCGGAGATGTTCGAGATCATGACCCCGAGCTTCATTGAGAAGTTCGAGTACGCCACCGATTCCGCCGGGCCTGGCCGCTGGCGCGGTGGACTGGGCATCGAATCGGTGTTCCGCTTCACCGCCGATGGGGTCCAGGCCAGCATCTTCGGCGACGGGGACGCGGAGGAGTTCGTGGCCAAGGGAAGCAACGGCGGCTCCGCCGGAACGGTGAACCTCATCGAGTTCCAGACCCCGGACGGGACCAGGCTGACGCCAAAGAACAAGGACCTGGTCACGGGGCTGCCCGCCGGGACCCGGTTCCACCAGGTCGCCGGCGGCGGAGGCGGTTACGGCAACCCCCACGAGCGGCCCGTGGAACGCGTGGCCGAGGAGGTCCGCTTCGGCTACGTGTCGGTTGAGGCCGCCCGCCGCGACTACGGCGTCGTCGTGGACGAGGCCGGCGTCGTCGACGAGCGGGAGACGGCAAGGATCCGCGGCTGACCGCGCCGCAGCCCGCCCCTGGACGGGCCGGGAGCACGGGGGACCGTGCTCCCGGCCCGTCTATACTGATGCTTGGAACCGCGCCCGCGTCTCGGCACGTTGGCACCGCAGCAGGAGTCGTCATGAGCACCCGAGACACCAACGTGCAGTCCGTCGTCAAGGCGACCGCCATACTGCAGGCCTTCGATCGCCAGCACCGCTCGCTCTCGGTCCGCCAGCTCGCGGAGCGGACCGGCATCCCCCGGAGCACGTGCCACGCGTTGGTGACGACCCTGGTGGACACGGGGCTGCTCGAGCGTCAGCACCCCAAGGACAGCTACCGCCTGGGGGCGGCCCTGGTCGTGCTCGGCGGGCGGGTCATCGAGCGGGACCGGTTCCAGGACGTGGTCCACGAGATCTCGGCCAGCCAGCTCTCGGGACTGCAGATGGAGATCCACATCGCCCAGTACGTCGGCACGGGCGTCGTCTACCTGGAGAAAAGCGGCCAAGCGCAGCGGTTGGCGAACACCACCGGGCGGTTCCGTCGCCTGAGGGACTCCGCGTGCGGCCTGGCCGTCCTCATGGCGCTTCCGGGCGAGGAGGCCCTCAAGCACCTTCTGGATGTGCCGCCCAGCCGGCGCGTGGAACTCCTGCACGACCTGCACGCCCAGTTGCGGCGCGGCTACGTCGTCACCCCGTCCAGCCAGCCCGGCTACCTGGCCTTGGCCAGCCCCGTCCGGGACGCGGACGGCAACGTGATCGGGGCGATCGGCACCGCCGACAGGCAGGGCGCCATGAGCCCGCGGCGCGTCGCCGCCCTGGGGACGGCCTTTAGGGCGGCGGCGCTGGCCTCCTCCCGCATGCTCGGCTACGAGGGGCCGAAGGAGGGGATCTTCGATCTCGAGGAGGCGGAGCTGGCGGCCGCCGGCTCCGAGTCGGCGGAGGCCGTGGCCGCCCGGGACTGGGCGCGGTCGGTCCCCAGCCAGAACGGGCACGTGCCGCCGGGGTGGCAATAGCGGTGCCGCCGGCGCGGCCGACGGCCCGCCCTCGCTAGGTCCCGGCGGGCGCCAGGACGACGTCGAACGTCGTGCGGGCCCATGCCTGACCGCCGAGGTCCCGCCCGTCCGGCGTGGGCGTTCCCGCCGGCTGCTGGTGGAACGTCTTGACCAGGGAGTCCTTGACGCCGAAGACGGAGTCGCCGATCTCGAGCTGCGGGTCCCCCTCGACGAAGATGTGGGTCACGAGCGTCCGCAGCCCCGGATGGGTGACCATGAAGTGCAGGTGGGACGCGCGCACGGGGGACCGTCCGACGGCCTCGAGCATCTTGCCCACGGGGCCGTCGTGGGGAATCGGGTAGGGCGTCGGCGTGAGTCCCCAGAAGCAGTAGCGCCCCCGGGAGTCCGTGAACAGGTGCGCGCGGCCGGCGACGCGGCCGTCGGCATACTGGACGTCGTAGAGACCCTCGTCGTCGGCCTCCCAGACTTCGATCCTCGCCCCGGCGACCGGGTTTCCCCCGGTGTCCCGGACCGTGCCTTCGACCCAACAGGGCTGGCCGGGCGCGCCGCCGGCGATATCACCCCCCAGGGGGATTTCGGGGGCATCGGCGACGAAGAAGGGGCCGAAGACGGTCGCCTCGGTCGCATCGCCATAGGCCCTGTTGTTCACGGTGATGGTCTGCATCGAGGCACCGAGGACGTCGGAGAGCAGGACGAACTCCTGGCGCTTGTCGTCGGTAATGTGGCCGGCCTCGGTCAGGAACCGGATGGCAGCGTTCCATTCGTCTTCCGTCAGTCTCGTTTCCCGGATGAAGGCGTGCACGTGCCTGGTCAGGGCCTGCATGAGGCCCCTGAGACGCGGATCGGAAGCCCGGTCGAAGGACGCGACCACCGTTTCGGTGAGCTTCTCCTCGGCGGCAACCTGTTCGGGGGAAGCGGTCGTCGCTTCCTCGCGGGTCTCGTCCATGGCGGTTCCTCTCAAATGCTTGCGGTGGTCCCGGACCAGGCGGCCTCCAGGAGCGCTTCCAGGGCCTCCGTGCCGGCCGGCCGGGGGTTGGACTCCGGGATGACGGGCAGGATCAGGGCGGCGGCCTCCGGGATGTCGGCCCGCTCCATGCCCCAGTCCTTCAGGGCCCGGGGGGCATCCAGTTCGCCCCGGAGCCGGTTGAGCCCGGCCACGGCGTCGGCCGCCGCGCCCGCCCCGGTGAGGCCGACGGCGCCGAGCGCGGCCGCGGCCCGCGCCGCGGCCTCGGGAGCGGCGGGAGCGTTGAAGGCCAGCACGTGGGGAAGCACGATCGCGTGGGTCTGGGCGTGCGGAAGGTCGTAGGCCCCGCCGAGGACGTGGCAGATCTTGTGGTGCATCCCCGAACCCGCCGAGGCGAAGGCGACGGCGGAGAGGTACGCGCCGTACAGTGCCTGCTCGCGCCCCACGACGCCGGACGGGTCCCGCGTCACCGCGGGGAGCCCGGTGGCGAGGGCCCGGATGCCCTCCGCGGCGATGGCCGCGTTGATGGGGTCCGCGCCGGGACCCCACAGGGAATCGAGGCAGTGGGCCATCCCGTTGAGCCCTGAGGCCACGGACAGCCCGATGGGCAGGGAGAAGGTCAGCGCAGCATCGTAGATCACCGTCACCGGAAGGACCCTGGGATCGGTTCCCGTGGTCTTCCTGCCTGCCTCGGTCATGCCCCACACGTTCGTCGCCTCAGACCCGGCGTAGGTCGTCGGCACGGCGACGATCGGGATCCCGGTCGTGAGGGCCACCGCCTTGGCCAGGCCCGTGGTCGACCCTCCCCCCACGCACACCAGCAGGTCCACGCCGGCGTCCAGGGCGGCCTGCCTGGCCCGCTCGGCCACGTCCACGGGCACGTGCTGGGCGACCTCCGTGTGCCACAGCGCCACCTCCACGTCGGCCGCCACGTCCTGCGCAATGGCCAGCTCGAAGTCCGAGGCGATGACCATGGTCTTCGAGGCCTGGAGCCGCTGGACCTCTGCACGGAGGTTCCCGGCGGCCTGGCCGGTCCCGAAGAGGACCCGCTGGGCCAGCGTTTCGTGTTGGAAGGTGAGCGGCCGTTGTTCGACCCCTCCCGCCGGACCGGGCGGCGCTTGCTCTGTTGCACGTGTCATGTGATCCTCGCAGTCGCCCGCCGGCGCGGGCAGTCGGGTACAAAGGGGGAGACGCTCGTCGCAAGAAGTATGCGCGGGCGGGGACCGCTTCCGGGCCTGGCCGTCCGGCGGCGCCGGACGGCACTTGGCCCGGGGCGACGGAAGGCCCGGCGGGTCAGAGAGCGTCGTCCGCAAGCTCGGTGATCTGGACTTCGCCCTTGCTCAGTCGGTAGAGACCGGTCGGGTGCTCGGACAGTTTGCGGCTTCCGCCCTGCTCGACCACGAACGTGTCCGCCATGTAGCCGCTCACCTTAGCGGCTTGGTCCAGCACCATGGGATGCAGGGCGAGGACGTTGCCCGCTTGGAGCGGAATCTCTTCGGCCCCCTCCCCGTCCTCGACCACGTCCAGGCCGATCCAGGGCTGCTCCAGGACGTCGAGCCCGAGCGAGTGCCCGGACCAGTAGGAGGACGCAGCCCCCTCCTGCTCGATCGCGGCGAGCACGGCCCGCTGCACGTCCCCGGGGAGCGCACCCTCCTTCATCTGCGCGGACCCGGCGGCGATGCCGGCGGCGGAGGCGCGGGCCATCCGCGCGTCGTCGCTCCGGGGCGGGGCGAAGGTCACCATCCGGGACAGCTCGGTCCAGTAGCCCTTCGGGCCGACGATCTCGAACGAGAACGTGAAGATGTCGTGCGGCGCGAGCTCGCGCTCGCGTGCGGGCGCGAAGCTGGCCGAGACCGTGTCCCCGTTCAGCTCCGAGTACATGGTGAGGAAGAGCGGGTCCTCTCCCCCCAGCTGGTGTCCGACGCGATGCATTTCGGCGGCGACCTCCCGCTCGGTCGCGCCGGGGCGCACCACCTCCAGCAAGCGCGTGAAGCACTGGTCGAGGATGAAGGCGGATTCCTCGGCGCCCACGACCTCGGCCGGGCTCTTGACGGACCTGATCCGCTCGAACTCGGCCGAGTAGTCGGAAAACTCGATCTGGGGGTAGGCCTCGCGCAGGGCGAGGTACTCGTCCACCTTCATGACCTGCCCCATGCCGACGATGCCCACCCTGGCGACGTCGCGCCGGCCCTTGAAGGCCTCGACGAGACCCTGCGGGATCGTCCCGGGGAACCTGTAGTCGGAGACCCAAGCGCTCTGGGGGCGCCGTGCCCCGGCCAGGTTCCCGGAGAGGATGACGCTGGGCTCCTCGCCGACGAACATGACGGCGTGGCCCGAACGGTGGAACAGGTTGTAGTCGGCGACGTAGCGCAGGCTCCCCTTGTGCCCGCGGTAGTCGTTCGCCGCGAAGATCAGGGCGTCGACCCCCGTCTCGCGCATCGACTCGTTGAGCAGTTTCCACCGGCGATCGCGCTCTGCGAGCGATTGGGACATGACTTCCGCCTTTCGATTGTGCTGGTCCAGAGAATCTAGGCTCGCTATTCTCTAGAGAACAACAAGTTGAGCTAGGATTTCTCTATGGCGAATTCCGGGCCTCCGCCGCTCGACTCTGTCCACCGGGCCCTCCAACTGGCGATTCGGCTCCGCACGGGCGAGCGGTTGAGCGTCAAGGGGGCTGCGGAGATGCTGGGGGTCGTCCCCTCGACCGCGCACCGCCTGCTGACGGCGCTGTGCTACGACGGTTTCGCGGAGCAGGGCCCGGACCGCCGATATGGGGAGGGGCCGGAACTGGGCGTCCCGCGCGGCTCCTCTTCACTCGACGAGCTTCGCCGGACCGTCCATCCCGTCTTGGAGGCCTTGAACTCCACGCTGGACGAAACGGTCCAAGCGTGGGTCTTGGCCGGCGACCGGGTCCGTTACGTCGACGGGGTCGAGAGCAACCAGTCGCTGAGCGTCCGCGCCGGGCACTGGGACAACGTCCCCGCCTATTGCTCGGCCGGGGGGAAGAGCCTCCTGGCGCGCCTGAATGCCACCGACTTGGAGTCCCTGCACAGCGCCGGGCTCACGCCGTGGCGCGATTCCCAGATCACCACGGTCGCCGCGTTGAAACGGCACCTCGCCGCGGTGCGGCGCGCTGGATACGCCCTCAACCTCGAGGAATCCGCCCAGGGCATCAGCGGGTTGGCGGTCAGCACCCGCCCGGGTCCCGGAAATCCGGCTGTCGCCGTTTCCATAGCCATCCCCGCCAGCCGGTTCAAACGAAAGGACGTCGATCACTACGTGCGCGCCCTGCACGAGGCCGTCAACGACCTCGAGGGATCCTTGGCGGCCGTCAAGGATCCCCGAGCCCAGGCCGGGCGGTCCGTGTAGCCGTCGTCCCTGGGACGGGCGGCACAACACGATCGGCCGCTACGCGGAGGGGCGGTCGTGCCGGCACGGTCCAGCAGGACCGGGGCCAGCCTGCGGACGCCGGGGCTCCGCTCCGCGCAGCCCTCACCCCTACCCCCGCTCCCCCGGCGGCACCCACGTGAACACCGGCCGCCGCCCGGCCGCGAACGCCGCCCGCCCCGCGGCCAGGTCCTCGTTGGCGGGGAACTCCCGCCACGCGGACTCCCACGCCGCGTCCAGCCCCGGCCCGGCCGGCGCGTCGATGAGCGCCTTCATCGTGTGCACCGAGAACCGCGACCGCGACGCCACGCTCCCCAGGAAGGACCGCGCCGCGTCCTCGAACCCGTCCGCGGGCAGCGTGTCGGTCACCAGCCCCCACGCCGCGGCCTGCGCCGGGGACACCTCGGCCCCGGAGAACAGCAGCCACTTCGCCCGGTGCTCCCCCACCCGCCCGACCAGCCGCTCCAGTCCGGCCCGCGGGTAGAGGATCCCCAGCTTCGCGGGCGTGATCGCGATCCGCGCGTCGTCGGCGGCCAGCACCACGTCGCACGCCGCGGCGACCTGCCACCCCCCGCCCATGCACACCCCGCGCACCAGCGCCACGGTCGGTGTGGACACGGCGCGGATCGCCGCGTCGGCCTCGGACAGCCGGTCGGTCCCGGCCGGGTCTTCGGTGCGGTCGAAGAGCACGTCGTCGAGCTCGTGCAGCGCGGCCCCGGCGCAGAAGTCCGCGCCCGTCCCGCGCAGCGCGATGACCCGCACGGCCGGGTCGGCGTCCAGCTCCTCCATGGTGCGCGCGAGTTCCAGGCACATCGCCCGCGTCAGCGCGTTGCGCTTCGCGGGATGGTTCAGGACCACGACGGCGGCGCCGCCGTCGTACTCCACCTCCACGCGCCCGGCCGCCACCGGCGCCTCCACCGCTGGCCCCGCGTTCACCGCGAGCCCCAGGCCGCGGCGGCGAGCCGCCGGGCCCCGGCGACGCCGTCGCGCTCCAGCGCGTCCAGCTCGTCCGCCCCGATCCCGGCGGCGGCGAGGACCTCCCGGGTGTGCTCGCCGAGCGCGGGCGGCGCGCAGCGCACGGGCGTGGGCTCGCCGGCCACGCTGACGGGACCGCGCAGCAGCCGCAGCGTGGAGCCGTCGGCGCGCTCGACCTCCCGGACCATCCCGAGCGCGCGGGCCTGCTCGCTCTCGACGGCCTGCCGGTAGTCGTGGATCGGCCCGGACGGGATGCCGGCGGCCGCGAACGCGTCGATCCACTCGGCGGCTGGCCGCGCCAGCAGCGCCCCGGCCAGCAGCGGCTCGAGCTCGTCGCGGTGCGCGGTGCGCGCCTGCCCGTCGGCGAAGCGCGGGTCGCCGAGCCACTCGGACCGGCCGAGGATCCCGCAGAACGCGGCCCAGTGCTTCTGGGTGGTCACGGCGACGACGACGGGCTCGGTCGCGGTCGGGAAGCTGCCGTAGGGCGCGATGCTGGGGTGCCGGTTGCCCTGGGCGCGCGGCGCGGCGCCCGTGGAGATCGCCTGCTGGCCCTGGAACGCGGAGAGCGCCAGCGCGGTCTCGAACAGGGACGTGGACACGGTGCGCGCCCCGTGGCCGCGCTCGCGGCCGAGCAGGGCGGCGACGACGGCGAAGGCGCCCGTCATCCCGGAGGTGATGTCGATGACCGGGATGCCGACCCGATAGCCGGGCCCCTCCTCCGGGCCGGTCACCGAGGTGAGCCCGGAGACGGCCTGGATGACCTGGTCCAGTCCGGGCCGGTCGCGCAGCGGGCCGGCGTCGCCGTAGGCGTTGATGGCCAGGTGGATCAGGTCCGGGTTCTCGCCGGCGAGGACCTCGGGCCCGAGCCCCATCCGCGCCATGGTGCCGTGCTTGAAGTTCTCGACGAGGACGTCGGCGGTGGCGAGCAGCCGGAGCAGGACCTGGCGCCCGGCGTCGGTGTAGAGGTCGAGGGCGACGGAGCGCTTGTTGCGGTTGACGGAGTCGAAGTAGAGGCTGCGGTCGCCGTCGAACGGGGGCCAGGCGCGGGAGGGGTCGCCGCCGGCGGCGGACTCGACCTTGACGACGTCGGCGCCGAGGTCGGCGAGCATGGTGGTGCAGTAGGGGCCGGCGAGCGCGCGGCTGAGGTCGACGACGGTGATGCCGGTCAGGGGCAGCATGGTGGTCCTTTTCGGTTAGAGCATGGACGGGACGACGAGGGCGCCGACGAGGGCCACGGGCCCGACGACGACCATGGACAGGCCCCACCGGGTGAGCAGCCGGGTCATGCGCGGGCGCTCCTCCTCCTCGGCGGTGGCCACGAGCGTGGCGCCGACCGTGGAGAACGGGGAGACGTCGACGATCGAGGAGCAGACGCCGAGGGCGGCGATGACCGCCCACCCGGTGATGTCGCCGGTGGCGACGAGCGGGATGGCCAGGGGGACCAGGGCGGCGAGCATGCCGGTGGTGGACGCGAACGCGGAGACGAGCCCGCCGATCATGCAGATGACCAGGGCGGCGACGAGCGGGGCGCCGACGCTGCTGGCGGCCTGGCCGAGGAGGTCGACGGCGCCCATCTCGTCCAGCACGTTCACGAAGGTGATGATGCCGCCGACCATCAGGACGGTGGACCAGTCGATCTTGGCGACGGCGCCCTTGCCGGTGGCCGGGTCGGCGAGCGTCAGGACGGTGGCGAAGACGAAGCAGAGGATGCCGATGTCCGGGTCCAGGCCGGCGACGGCGAGGGCGATGACGCTGGCGACGAGGCCGGCCATGCAGGCGACGGTGAGGCGCTGGACCCCGGTGAACGGGGCGGGCGCCGGGGAGGCGGGCGGGTCCTGGACGAGCTGGTCCGCGACGGCGCGGCTTCGGGCGGAGTAGCCCTCGAGCTCGAAGGGGTGGCCGGGCATCGGGGCCTTGCCCTGCAGGTTCGGCAGTGGGCCGCCGCCGAGGCCGCCCCGGGCCTGGCCGCGGATGAGGCGGAAGCCGCCGAAGAGGGCGTATGCGGCGACGAGCAGGGCCAGGTTGGCGCCGAGCGCGATCCCGAACAGGACGAGCGGGTTCAGGCCGATGCCGACGGAGTGGGCGGTGCCGTAGGTGACGATGCCGAACAGGCTGGTGGGGGCGAAGCCGCCGGCGCTGAGGCCGCAGCCGATGGCCAGGCCCATGAGCATGCGGTCGATCCCGTACTTGCGGGCCAGGGGCATGCCGATCGGGGTCATGACCAGCCCGGCGAGCGGGGAGCCCATGGCGGAGATGCCGCAGGTGAGGCCGAAGAAGACGAGCGGCAGCAGGGCGGCGCGGTCGCCGACGCGGGCGACGGCCCGCTCGATGATCCGGTCCACCGTCCCGTTGGCCTGGGCGATGGCGAAGAAGTACGTGACCCCGACGAGCAGGACGAGGATCGAGACCGGGAAGCCGGCGACGACGGCGTCCATCTCCATGCCGGCCAGCCAGATGCCGGCCCCGGCGGCGGCCGCGAACATGATGACCCCGAGGTGGACCTTGCGGAGCGTGGCCAGGGCGAAGATCGCGACGAACGCGACGAGTGCGGTGATTTGGGCCGTCATTGCGCTTTCTCTCCTTCGAGAAATGCTTGTGGTTCATCCTGTGAACCAGCGGTTCATTTAGCGACGTCGGCTGTAAGCTAGCTCACAGAAAGTTGGGCGTCAACGGCATTTCTGGAGGTTGAGTGAGCACGCAGAGCGTGGCGACGGCGATCCGCGTGATCGAGGCGGTGTCGGCAATGCAGCCGGTCGGGCTGTCGGCGCTGGCGCGGGAGCTGGGGCAGTCGAAGGCGACCGTGCTGCGGATGCTCACGACGCTGCGGGAGCTGGACTGGGTGGAGCAGGGCGAGCCGCCGGCGTCGGCGTGGTCGCTGACGTTCCACGCGTACGCGGTGGCGGCGCGCAACGAGTCCGGGGCGAGCCTGCGGGACGCGGCGATCGGGCCGATGAGCGACCTGCAGCTGGACACCACGGAGACCATCCACCTGTGCGTTCCGGACGGGCGGGAGCTGATCGTGGTCGAGCGCCTCGACACCCCGCACGTGCTGCGCGCGTTCCTGGCCCTGGGGACGCGGATCCCGCTGCACGCGTCCGGCACGGGGCTGGCGTTTCTGGCCGCGTCCGACGACGCGTTCGTCGACGAGTACCTGGCCGGCCCGCTGGAGCAGCGGACGCCGCAGTCGCTGGCGACGCCCGAGGCCGTGTGGGAGGCCCTGGGCGCCGTGCGGGAGCGCGGCTACTCGATCAACGAGGGCGGGCTGAGCGACGGGATCACGTCCCTGGGCGCCGCGATCGTGGACTCGTCGGGGACGCCGGTGGGCAGCGTGTCGATCTCCGGGCCGGCGAGCCGGATCGTGCCCGCGAAGTTCGAGGAGTTCGGCGAGGCCGTGGCCGCGACCGCGCGGGCGATCGGCGGGCGGGTGCGGGTGAGGGCCTAGGCTTTCGACTTGGCCCGGGGCAGGACCCTCCATTCCGTCACACCATCTGGCTACGATGAAAGCGGCCGTCAGGGGGCCGGCCACACAAACATCGACGTCCCCGCTTTCGGGGGGATCGATGGAACACGAAGTCTCTATCCTGACGTCGAGCGCAGCGTCCTTGGACCTGGCAGAGCGCACTCACCGGTGGGGGCACCTGTCGCCGTGCGTTCTGGATGCTACGTTCTCCATCAACGCGCGGTACAACGCCGCCGTCGCTCCTACTGTTCGCCGTTACGCGGACTGGGCCAACCTGTCGGACGCGCTGGTCGGGGCTTCGCACTCGCCCCTGAGTCCGCGCGACGGCGAACAGACGTTGTCTGAATTCCTGGCGAGCATCGACGGGATGGACGATGAGTCCTTCGCCGCGGACGTCCTTCGGAACCGCCAGGTCACGTCCACCCGCGGCGGCATCCGTAAGGCAGCGGCCGTACGGCAGCTTGCCGGTGCCCTCCGCGACCATGGGGTGGAGATCCTCGCGGACGTTCCCGTCCTGATGGCCGACCTCGACCGGCTGGCGACAGTCGAAGGGCAGCTCAACAGCGTGAAAGGCAGCGGCCTGACCGGCGTTCGCACCGGATATATCTGGATGACGGCCGGCGACGACCACACAGTGAAGCCGGACCGCCACATCCTCAAGTGGATCCAGAAGGCAATCGGGCGCCGGACGTCAGTGACGGAGGCCCGCACCCTCCTGAAGGAGACGGCCCACCGGCTTCAGGTCACGCCATGGGTCCTCGACGCCGCCGCCTGGAAGCACATGTCGCGACGCAGCGCCAAGACGGAAGGCTGAGTCGGACATGCCGATCTCCGTTGACACTCTGTTCTCGGCGGCAGGGGCGACGACGTCTGGCGTCGTTCCCTGGGGCGCCGAGATCCACGACGACCGTCCCGGTGTGTACTGCATCTCCTGGTGTGAGGACCCGAGTGTTGCGCATGTGCCGTCCCCGACCTATCGGCCCTCGATCCAGGCGTTTGCCACGCTTCTGGACGCCCACCCCGGTCTCCCCGTCGACGGGGCGGCGGCGTCCTACGAGTCCTTCTCGGACCGACTGGGTCGATTCTGGTTACCGAATGAACCGGTCCTCTACATCGGCAAGGCCGGCACCTCGATGTCATCGCGTATCGCACAGTACTATTCAACGCGCTTAGGCGCCCGTGCCCCTCACTCCGGTGGTTGGTGGCTCAAGTTGATCCATGACTTCGACCAGTCGTTCGTTCACTTCGCCGCATGCCCTACGCCCGACGCTGCAGAGCAAGCCATGCTGCAGGCATTCCGGGACGCGGCAGACCCTGCCGCGGTCGCGGGCCTGCACGATCCCGACCGGGTGGCTCCCTTCGCGAACGTCGACGTCGCCAAGCGCCTACTCAAGCGCCATGGCCTCACGAACTACAAGGAGAAGCGTTCGCCCGTCAAGGCGTCTCCCGTCCCATCCACCGCGCCGTCGGCCCCGGTCATCGGGGAACGAAGGGGTGGGATGCCTCGGGCGACACAGGTCCTGAGCCAGATCGTCACGGACAACGATCGCGCCAAGAGCAACCTCCGCATCCCGGCGGCTTCGAAGCACGCTTCTCCCGACCATCCGGTTCGCGTGAACATCGAGATCCACGGCGTTACTCGCGAGAGCTTCTTCTTGGCGCTGAAGAACGAGCGCGTCCACCGCACCGTGTACGCGACGAAGGCCCAGGCCCGGCGGGACCTGATCCGCTACATCGAGGGCTTCAACAACAGCCGCCGACGCCATTCGGCGCTCGATTACCGGCGCCCCAACGAGGTCCACTACAGTTACCAAACGCCGGCGACGGCAGCGTAGAAAACCAACGAATCCGCTGTCCGAAATCTCCTAAGCAGCCCACCTCTCGGGGATCCACAGGTGGCCGACGAACTGCTTGCCGCCCTTGGCCATGTTCACCCGCCGGTGCACCCCCGCCCACTCGTACAGGTCCTGGAACAGGTACCGGTGGATGGCACGCACATGGTCCCCGCCGAAGGACCGCGCGATGGGGCCCTACCCATGATGATCTCCGCGCTGCGCCGGGCCACGATGTGCCGCACGAGCCGGTCCTCCGGCACCGCCCCGGTGACGGTACGTCGACACCCGAATCCTGGCTGATTGCGACGACAGGTGCCGCCCGCCGCCTTGGGGGACGGGGCGGGCGGCGGATGCCGGACCATGGTGCGATGGCCGCGGGGAGCGTATTCTCGCCGTATGAGGCGCCCGGAGAAGTGCCCGCAGTGCGGCGTGGGAAGCATCGCCGAAGCGGAGGAGCAGCGGTGGGACGAGGACCAGGACGAAGCCTGGGACGACGACGGAGGAGCCGGGGCCGAGCCGTCTCTTCACGAGCAGCGCCAGGATGTTCCTTTTGTGATGCGCCGCGTCCGTTGGACGTGCCAGAACTGCGGCTGGACGGACGTGGGTTTCACTGCGGTCAGCCCCGAAGAGGGCCCCTCGAACGAACAGTAGACTCGACGGACCGGAGGCCCGGCGGGCCAGGGGCCCGGGCCGCGGCGCGGGCGCCTGCCCTTCTGGGACGCGGACCCGACGGTCCGGGTCCCCTGTCCCGGCGGCCTGATCCCGTGGTTGAATGCGCGGTAGTGGCCGCTCTCAGTTTCCGGCGGTGGGAGGACCGATGGCTGGCAACCGGTACGCCGTGGCATACCTCGATCTCTTGGTACGCGTCCACGACGCGGGTCTGATGCAACGCCGGTACGGCTTCTACTGGGCGATGCTCCTCGCATGGACACTCTCCGCCGGGGCGATTCTGGTCGCCGTGGCCACCCTGGATCACGCCTGGTACCAATTGGGGCTGGCCGCACTGCTCGGGCTGGCCATGGCCCAACTCGGTTTCCTCGGCCACGAGGCCGCGCATCAGCAGATCTTCGACAGCCACGCGTGGAACGAGTGGACCGCCCGGGTGCTGTCCGGCCTGTTCGTCGGCTTGAGCTATGGCTGGTGGGTTGACAAGCACGGCCGCCACCACGCCCATCCGAACCAGGAGCGGAAGGACCCCGACGTCGACCCCGGCGTCTTGACCTTCACCCCCGACGGCACGGACCGGCGCAGGGGCCTCGGGACGAGGATCGGGAAATACCAGGGCTATTACTTCCTGCCCCTCTTGTTCTTCGAAGGCCTCACCCTGCACGTCGCCTCCTTCCGGACCATCGCCACCGACCGGCACGTCCCGCGCCGCTGGACCGAAGTCCTCTTCCTGGGGGGCAGAACATTCGGCTATCTCGCGTTCCTGTTCACCGTCCTGCCCTTCGGTCTGGCCGTGGCGTTCGTCGCCGTCCAGGAGGCTGTCTTCGGTTTCCTGCTAGGCGGGGCGTTCGCACCGAACCACATCGGGATGCCGACCGTCCCGCAGGACGTCAGGCTCGACTTCCTGCGTCGCCAGGTGCGCATGTCACGCAACATCCGCGGCGGCTTCTGGGTGCACTTCCTCATGGGGGGACTTGAATACCAGATCGAGCACCACCTCTTCCCCAAGGCACCACGGCCGAATCTCCGGGCGATCCGGGCGATGGTCCGGGAGCACTGCGCCCGCCACCGGGTCCCCTACACCGAAACCACACTGCGCGAGGCGTACGCCAGGATCATCCCCTACCTCAATCAGGTCGGACTCAGGAACCGCGACGCCTACACGTGCCCGCTGGTCCGGCAGTACCGCGGTTGAGTGCACCACCCACGCCCCGGACGCCTGCGTGCCCGGCGCGGCAACCCGAAAGGGACCGACCCGTGAAGATCGTTGTGAACCACGAGACCTGCGTTGCCTCGGGAAACTGCGGGTTCCTCGCCCCGCACATCTTCGGGAACCCGGAGGAAGACGACGGGTTCGCCCGCCTCCTGGACTCGCATCCCCCCACGGAGGCATGGGACATCGCCCTGGAAGCGGCGCGGCTCTGCCCGACCGCATCCATCCGCATCGACGGGGCTGCTTAGGCGATTTCGGACAGCGGATTCGTTGGTTTCTACGCTGCCGTTGCCAGTTGAGTCCCGCATAGTGGTGTAGCGCGCGGTGGTCGGGCACGTCGCCTCAGACGTGGACGCGGCCACCGTGTGGTCCTTCGAGTCGGCGCCGAATGGGGCCACCCAAGCTCCTCCCGCACCGTCCAGCGCAACGGGTACCGCCACCGGGACCTGGACACCAGGGTCGGCACCGTCGACGTTGCCATCCCCAAGCTCCGGTCCGGCACGTACTTCCCGGACTGGCTGCTCGAACGCCGCAAACGCGCGGATTCGGCGCTGATCACCGTGGTCGGGACACTCCTGCGCACGGACTCACAGCCATAGCCCTACTCATGACGTCAAGCGCCTTCCTTTGATTCAATGGCCAGAAGCCCGAGATAGCGGTAAATGGTGGCCCGGCTGACTCCTAGCAGTTTCCCGATTTCGGGAGGAGTCAGGCCGGCGGCCCGGTACTGGCCGGCCTGGCGAACCTTTTCGGAGTCGGATGTAACGCCTGGTCGGCCTCCCTTGCGCCCGCGGGCCGCCGCTGCGGCGAGGCCGGAGCGGGTGCGTTCGGCCAGCTGGTCGCGCTCGAGCTGCGCGAAGGCAGACATGACAGTTGGGCTGCTTAGGAGATTTCGGACAGCGGATTCGTTGGTTTTCTACGCTGCCGTCCCAACAGGGCGTGTCAAGAAATCTGTGTACTCGACCCACGAGACTTCCAGATTCGAATTGATCCAATGAACGATTGCTGCATCGTCGGACGGCGCAAACGTGTAGTTGCGCTGATTCAGCTTCCCAATCAATGACCCTGGAACCGGCCTGTATCCCAAAACGGCACCGATGCTCCGGAAGAATGTCCCGTGTCCTCTTGCCCGGAGTTCCTGGTCGAGGAGGCGCCGCTGCAAGCTGCGCTTGGCCTCGCCAAGATAGACAAGGCGGTCACCGCGCTTCTCTGCATGCACGCGAAAGACCTCGGGCAGCACCTTGATGTCGATGACCCGCGCGGCATAGAGACCGGGCCGATCAGGGATTAAACCATCTATAGTCCCAGCAGGAATGAAGCTCTCGTCGGCCAGCAGGGAAACCTCGACTCGGCCTGCGTCTTCGACGAGGGCCTCCTCCGCCCCATAGTTGTCGTCCGGTGAATCCGCTGACGCCCACTGCCCCTGCAAAGTCGCGCCTGGACGGGGCGCTTCTCGATACGCCAGCCGCAGACCTCCGTCGGCATGCGTGAAGAGGTGAGGGTATTTCCTTGCCCGCGCGCTGATCTGCGAAGGAGGTACCGGCTTCTCGTCTTTGCGAACGTACATCCGCCCTGAGTTGACGGCATCTGCCACTTCTCGGGTTGTCAGCGGGCGATCGGCGTTGGCTAGGACCCGTTCCATCGCCTCATGAAGGGTCGACACGACTACGCCCCGCCGAGCAATGCTTTGCCATGCTGGAAGGCGGCGAACTCGATATGGTCTGCAGGGACGTCGGCCCGTTCCGCCCACGCATGCATGTACCTAAGAGCCTCTTCATAGGTCCGGACACCGAACCCAAATGCCGGCTTTAACAGGGCAAGGCCGGTCTCGGCATGCAGGGCCGCGAGGACGAACCGGTCCACGATTAACGATGGATGATCCTCTTTCCCGGCCCCTGTGAAATACATGAACTTCGTAAAGAAAGCTGGTCCAAGATACTTCAGCGCGGTCCTCCCCCGGGGCATAAAGGTCTCAAACGCCTCCACCGGAGACTGCGCGGCCAGTTCGCGCCCCAGCTGCAGAATATTGCCGCTTGTCGGCAGCGAACGGACGGAACTGATGCGCCGCGCGTTGTTCCGATGTCGAGTCCCCGTTCCCCAGGCGAGTGCGTTCCAGAGGACGCGCTCGAGATCCGCAGGAGACGAAGCTTCCTGGGCAAGCTGAAAAATCTGGCCGCGGCTGATCGTCGCACATGCGGACTCATTGTTCGTCGCGACAAGGGCATGCTTACCCACCTTGCGCTCCCACCAGGAGGTTGCGACGACAACATCATGGCCAACGATGTCAGTCTGGCGGTCAAGCTCATTGAGCTTCAGTCTGATTGCAGTCGGAACGGACGCTACGCCCATATCGCTTCCCCCCCACCCCTGATCCGGCAACCCGAGCGTTCCCGGCACGGTCAACCTACCAAGCACTACTGATGAAATAGCGCCGAACAGGCGAACTCTAAGGCCGCAGATCCAGCGCGCGCATCTCCGTGTTCCTCAGCGTCTCCAGCAGGTCGTCCTGCCGCGCCTGCCCCAGCGCCAACCGGTACTTCGCCAGCCCGGACAGCAGCCGCTGCGTGCGCGGCACGTCCCGGCTCAGCGGGTGGTCCAACAAGCGGCGCTCGATCCGGTGCTCGCCCCGGTGCACCCAGTAGGGCGCGAACTCCCGGACGTGCTCGGGCTGCTCCCCCGCGGCGTCCTCGGCCCGGCGGAACAGCTCCTCCCACGGGTTCCGCGGCCGCCCCCGCAGCACCTCGGCCGCGTGCGCGGCCGCCACGTTCTTCCGCACCGCGTGCCCCATGTACCGGTGGACGCGGCCCTCCCGCTGCTCGAAGTCCACGGGGTTCGTCGGCACGTTCCAGTGGATCACCGAGTGGCTCCACCAGTGGAAGTCGATCCCCTCCTGGCCCACGGACGTGGACGCGAGCACGAACGGCCAGAACGGGCTGTTGAACGCCGCGCGCACCTCGGGCAGGCGGTGCGCCGCCCCGGCCTCGGTCCTGCCGCCGGCGTACCTGACGGCGAAGCGGGTGCCCATCGTGAGGGGCTTGTCCCCGCTCCCCGGGGCCTTCGCCTGCAGGGACGCCACGGTCAGCGACAGCGCCTTCCGCACCCCGTCGGAGATCCCCCACAGCTGGTCCACCGTGGTCGCCCCGCGCGGTTGCTGGCTGCGCAGCTGATACACGTACTCGTCCAGCACGGCCTGCAGGTTCCCGTCCGCGCAGTACCGCAGGATCGCCTGCCAGTAGTCCAGCCCCGGGTACTCGGCGTCGAGCAGCGCCGTTGCGTCCTGCCGGTTGAACAGCGTGCGCAGCCCCTCCGCCGCGTGCAGCGCCGCCAACCAGTGCTCCTCCGCGTCGAACGACGGCGGCAGCACCCGCCCCAGCGCCCGGTACATGCAGTTCGCCGGCGAATTCAGCGCGAGCGTCCCGACGCCGTCGCGCCACCCGCCGCGCCCGGCCGCCGCGGTCTCCAGCATGCGCTCGGCATGGAGCATGAACAGCGAGTGGCCCTGCGGCTCCGGCGCGGGCGCAGGCGACGGCGCGGCGCCGCCGTCGGCCGTCCTGTCCGCCGCCTCCGCGATGGCCGCCCGCGCCGCGTCGTGGTCCCGCGCCCACGCGCGGGGCAGCGCGCCGCGGATCCCGAAGTACGCGGCCCAGAGGCCCCGGTCGTCCGAGGCGTCGGCCTCCCGCGCCGTGGCGCGGACGGCGGCCTCCGCCGCCTCGGCGAGTGCGGAGGACGACGGCGGCGCCCCCGTCCCGTCCGCCTCCGCGGGCAGGGCCAGCGGGTCCGCGGCGGCCGCGAGGGCGGCGTGCGGGATGAACAGCGCCGCGGCGGACATCGCCGTCGGCTCCCCGTCCCGCACGCGCCAAGCCAGGCGCGGGGCGAACCGGGCCCGCGCCTCGGCCGTGTTCTCCGCAGGCTGCTTCGCCCGGGCCATGATCCGGCGCTCGGCCTCGTAGGAGAGCAGCGTGCTGACGGCATTCGGCGTCGCGCTCCAGGCGGAGAAGAGCACCTGCTTCGTCGCCGCCGCCCCGACCTCCGCGTACGCCCCAGCCGGGCGCGCGTAGGGGCACGACGGCGGCATCCACAGCAGCCGCCACAACCCGGAGTCGATGACGTGCCGCTCCACCTCCCGGTACTTCGCGTTGTCCCCCTCGAGGCGCCCGTAGGCCCGGTGCGCGTCGGGGTCGATCACGGTCAGGCGCGGCAGGTGGGGCCGGACCTCCGCGGCCGGACCAGCCACGGTCCCGTCGATGACCTTGCCGAGCTGGTACTCGCCGAGGAAGTTCGCGAAGTAGGGCACGGACTTCCAGTACTCGATCGGGTTCCCGGCACCCGCGGCCCGCGACGCGGCGGTGAGGGCCGCAAGGCTGCGCAGGTCCGCCGGACGGACGTCGCTGGGGGCCATCTCCAGGACGCGGAGCATGTCATCCTCGCCCAGCTGCGGGCGCTCGGTGCGGCACATGAAGCGCTTCAGGTGCGTCTCGACGGCCTCGGCGTTGTCGCCGGGCTCGATCCCGGCGAGCTGGTGCCGCCTCTGCAGCAGGAGCCGCTCCAGCCGGTCCATCCAGCCGGGCTCGTCGCGGGAGAGGAACCGCAGCAGCTCGAGGAACTCCTCGGCGTGGTCCTCCCCGTCGTCGCCCGCGGACGTGTGGGCCTTGTAGGGGGTGGCGGAGAGCAAGAGCAGCTTGGCGCCCTCGTAGTTGAGGAACTGCCGCGCCAGCTCGGCCGCGCCGGCGATCTCGGCGTCCTCCTCCGACCCGTACAGCAGGTCCTGGAAGCGCTGGAACTCGTCGAGGATGATCAGGTCCGGCTCCAGGGCCTCGAGCCCGGCCTCGGCGAGGACCCCGCGCAGGTCGCGGATCAGGTCCCGCAGCTGCTCCTTGAGCCGGTCCGTGGTCTCGGCGGAGCGTAGCAGCCGCCGGAACGAGCGCAGGAGCCCGGCATCGGTGGCGCGCCGGCGGAAGGTGGCGACGACGTCGCCCGGGAACCCCTCCGGATGCCGGCGGGTGAGCTGGCCGACGTGGTACAGGAAGCCCCTTCGCCCGGAGTTGCCGCGGAGCAGCTCGATCGCCCGTTCCCGCGCCTCCTCCGGGAAGCGCCGCGGCTCCCGGCGGTTCTCCCGTTCGCCGAGCACCGCCTCAAGCATGAGGAACAGGACGGCCCGCTCCTCCGCGTTACCGAGCCGCTGCCCCTCGTTGAAGGACGTGCCCGGGGTCAGGGAGATGAAGTTGACGCGCTTGCCGGTCCCGGGTCCCGGCTCGGCGTTGAGCCGGCCCAGCTCCAGCGGCAGCAGGGTCAGGCGCGTGGCCTCGACGACGTCGGCCTGCCGGGTGACGTTGACGCGGTCGAGGTTCTGCTTGGCCAGGTCCTGGTTGGAGCACATGTAGACCACATCGATGCGCCCCACGGTCTCGTCCGCCTCGAGGTGCTCGATGGCCCGGGCGACCACCCCCGCGGCGACGACGGACTTCCCGAGCCCGGTCTCGTCTGCGACAAGGAACCGGTCGGTGGGCCGGCTGGACGTGTAGAAGCGGCGGTGCACGTGGTTGACGGTCCGCCGTTGGAAGGGCTTGAGCCCGCGGAGCGTGGGCTTGGCGCTGAATCCGGTCACTGGTCCTCCTCCACGGCGGCGACGGCGGCGTCCCACAGCCGCCGCACCTGCCCGATCTCCTCGTCGTCCCCGGCCAGCTGGTAGAGCCGGTCCATGATCGGCTTCAGGTCCCTGAACAGTTCCCCCGCTTCCGGGCTGGTGGCCGCGGTCGCGACCGCCTCGAACAGTCCGGCGAAGGATCCCCCGGCCCCGATGTTCCCGAAGCGTCCGGCGAACAGGCCGCCGCCCCCGAGCGGCGCCTCGTCCTCGGGCGTGAGGAAGAGCAGCAGGAACTGGCGCAGCTTCTCGGGGGTGTCGAGCTGGCTGGCGATGACCTGGTCGATCCTCCCGTCCACGTCGGTGCGCAGCGTGCCCTGGGCGACGCCGGTGCGGACCAGGCCGGTGGCCGTGTCCGTGAGCTCGAGGAGCACGTACGGGGTGACCTGCTCGAGCGCGAGCCCCTCGAACGCGTGGCGCCCCTCCCCCGCCGGGTCGATGGCGGCGAGCCGGCCGGGCAGGGTCAGGAGCCCCAGCCTCGCGGTGATGCCCGACGGCGGGGCGTAGTCGTGCCGGACGTCCACGCGGTAGGCGCCGTCCCGGTCCCCGGGGGCGGCGTCGAGCAGGTAGGCGTGGACCGCGGCGGCGATGAGCGCGTCCTGCAGCCGCCGCTCTGCCTCGTCCTCGGCCGTAGGCGACGCGCCGCCGTCGCCGTCGAACTCCAGAAACGGCAGGCCGGCGAGGGACTCCCTGATCTTCTCGGTCCCGATCCGGCTCTTGGGGCCGGTGAGTTCGACGGCGAACTCGACGTTGCGGCCGAACGCGGCCCGGGTGGCGTTGGCGGAGCCGATGAGCGCGTGGGTGGTGCGGTCGAAATCGGTGAAGAACGCCTTGGCGTGCAGCCCGCGCAGGTCCCCGGCGGCGGGGACGCCGGAACCGGCCGCGCCGTCGTCGTCCTCGTGGTCGTCGGGCGCGAGCCCGACCTCGTCGATGGCGTGGAACGCCGCCTTGCCCCTGAGGGTGGCGGGGGCGAGCTTGTCGAACTCGCCGGCCCGCCCGTAGACGTCGAGCGAGCCGCACCACGAGCCGGTGAGGACCTCGAGCGTGGCGTCGTCGACGAAGGGCGCGATGACGAGGCGCTCGCGGCCGAAGCCCCGGCGCTCGCCGCGTTGCCCGTTGAGGCCGACGGCGGTGTCGGGGTCGCGCAGGAACGCCGCGAGCGAATCGGCCGGGTGCTCGGCGCCGGTGCCGAGGGGCCGGAAGGCGGCGGTGCGGATGTCCTGCGGCAGTTCCCAGCGCACGCCGGCGAGGCGGCGCGCGAGGCCGCTGATCCGCTCGGTCCGCGCGGGCGGAAGGTCCACGGCGGCGAGGCCGGGAAGCGCGTCGATGAAGCCGGCCAGGGGCGCGTTGTCGATCGGGGCGGCGCCGTCGTCGTCCTCCCCGATGCGCCCGTCGAGGCGGACGAGCAGGTCCCAGGTGGCGTCGGGCGTGAGGTTGCGGCTGCTGCACAGGAAGCGGTAGGCGCGGTCTTCCCCGGATTCGTACTCGAGGAGCCAGACCTTGGGGTGGAAGAGCGCGCCGGGTCGCGGCGCGAGGACCTGGTGGACGATCGGCTCGAGGACGGCGAGCAGGTCGCTGGCCTGGCGCGGGGCGCGGATGAGGCCGGCCTGGCAGAAGACGTCGATGCGGTCGGAGACCTTGCGGATGGCGTTGAGGACGGCGACGGCGTGGCCGGGGTCCTCGCCGGTGCCGCGGACGAAGCTGAGCGGTACGGCGAGCGCGCTGACCATGTCCAGGGTGAACGTGGTGCCGACGGCGTGGGAGAGGCGGTAGCCGGCCGGGGGCCGGAGCTGTTCGGTGAGGGCCTCGCGGGCTGCGGGGTCAAGCACGGGCCAGTCCCTCCCGGATATCGATGAGCATGGTGCGGACGACGGGCCAGCGGAAGGCCTGCCGGTTGGCCCGCTCGGGCGGGGCCCAGGCGCGGAGCCGGCGCTCGTTGGCGAAGCGGGAGTTGGTTCCCTTGGCGCGGCGCTCGCGGTCGCGGACCATCCGGTGGAGGCGCTCGTTGGCAGTGGGGTCGGCGCCGGAGGCGAGCTCCGTGGCGGTCTGGGCCAGGAACGCTGCGGAGGCGGGCTGGATGCGCGGGTTGACGGTGCGGGCGCGGGCGATGAATCCGGCGGTGTCCCAGTTCCGGAGCAGGCGCTGCTGGTTCTCGTCGGCGTGCCAGTCGCCAAGGATCCCGGCGACCTGCTCCTCCGTCTCCGCGTCGACGGTGCCGACGCGGCGGCGGGCCTCGCGGGCGACGAGGAGGAAGTAGGTGGCGTCGAGCCCGTGCTGCAGGGCGGAGTAGGCCTCGGCGTGGCGGAGCCAGTCGACGGCGTCGCCGCTGGCGTTGGCTGCGGCCGGGTCCTCCCAGGGGACCTCGGATTTCTTGTCGACGCGCTTGGGATTGGCGACGAGCTGGCTGAGCAGGGAAGCGGGAGTGGTGGCGAGAATGCGGTCGCGGATCCACTCGGCCTCGGCCCGGTCGAGTTCCATTCCGAATTCCTCGGAGGAGGGGAAGCCCTCGGGTACGGGCGGCAGGCCGGCGTGCCAGACGGGTTCGTGCGGCAGGCCGTCGCCGTGCGCGGCGGCCTCCTCGAGCATGGCGTCGCCGATGGCCGCCCGCTCGACATCGACCCGGACGATGCCCCAGGCCCGGAGCGCGGACCAATAGGCGGCGGAGGGCAGCTGGGCGACCCGGTCCCCCGCGAGGCGGCCGATGAATCGGTCAAACTCCAGATCCTGGAAGCGGCGGATGAGCCGGCGCTCGGTTTGCTCTCCGGCGGTGCGGAGCTGTTCGCCGGTTCTGGCGTTGCCGGCGGATTGGAAGCACCACGGGACGAGCAGGAGGTACCGGGCGGCGACGTGCAGGACGGACGTGCCGGGGAACAGCGAATTGCTGATGCTGTCCCGGAACTGGCCGAGCGCGAGATCGTCAACGCTCTCAGGCGTGCCGAAGAGCTTGACGATCTCGCGCATGCGGCTCGTCTCAGCGGCGCTGGCGTCGAGCCAGGAGATCAGTGAGGGCACGGTTCAGTTGTACCCCGAGGTCTTCAACGGTTCATAGCAGCTGTAGCCGTCGTCGATTTCGAAGCGTGGCATTGGCGGTCGCCTGTCGGCGTCACATCCCGCTAGGCTAGACTCGGCGATGTGTCTGACGATGTCCGTCTTGCCTCCGAGCAGCAGGCGCGCGTCCTGATTGACTCTCAACTTGCAGCGGCTGGGTGGGTCGTGCAGGACGCCCAAGCCCTGAACTTGTTCGCCGCGGACGGCGTCGCGGTTCGCGAGGTAATTTTGACCTCCGGCCACGGCCGCGTGGATTACCTGTTGTATGTCGACAAGCGGGCCGTCGGGGTGATTGAAGCTAAGCCAATTGGCACACCACTGTCGGGCGTGGAGTGGCAGTCGGCGATGTACGCCAGGGGCCTTCCCGAAGGTCATCGGAAACGTGCGGTTCTCTGCGATGACCGGCTCCCGTTCGTGTTCGAGGCCTCCGGGACCGAGACGCACTTCACCAACGGCTTCGACCCGGATGCGCGGTCCCGCCAGCTCTTCAATTTCCCCAAGCCGTCCACACTCGCACGCGTTATCCGGGACGCGGATGCAGACCCGGAGTGCCCGACGTGGCGAGCCAAAGTACGCGCCTTGCTTCCGTTGGACGAGACTCCACTTCGTCCTGCACAGATCATGGCAATCAAAGGCACGGAGACCTCTCTGGCCGAACAGCGGTGCGACCGAACCCTGATCCAAATGGCCACCGGGGCCGGCAAGACCTACACCGCCGTGACCCTTGCCTACCGGTTACTGAAGTACGGCGGGTTCTCCAAGATCTTGTTTCTCGTCGACCGCAACAACCTCGCCGATCAGACCCTCGCAGAGTTTCAGAACTACACTGCACCGGGTGACGGACGCCGGTTCTCTGAGGTGTACGCGGTCGACAAGCTGACTGGCGCCGGCATGCTCTCCTCCTCGAACGTGGTGATCTCCACGATCCAACGTGTGTTCAAGGTGCTGAACGGCAATGAGGTCCTGAGCGCCGATGACCCGCAGCTGGATGACTACGTCCCCCAATTCCCGGTAACCGTGACGTATGCGCCAGATATGCCGCCCGAGACCTTCGACCTGGTGATTGTCGACGAGGCTCACCGCTCCATCTATGGCCTGTGGCGGGGTGTGCTGGAGTACTTCGATGCGCATGTAGTTGGACTGACTGCGACGCCAGGCAAACAGACGTTCGCGTTCTTCCGCCAAAACTTGGTGTCGTCGTACACCTTCGAGGAGTCCGTGTCAGACGGGGTGAACGTGGACTTCGACATCTACAGGATCAAGACACGGGTCACTGACCGGGGTGAGCGCATTGAGGCCGGCACTCTTGTGCCGAAGGTTGACAGGCGCACACGAGTCCAGCGCATCGAGCAGATCGACGAGGACCTCGTCTATACGGGTGGCCAACTCGACCGGGCAGTGACGAACCCTAACCAGATCCGCTTGGTTCTGGAAACGTTCCGCAACCGGTTGTTCACTGAGATCTTTCCCGGCCGGTCAGCGGTGCCGAAGACGCTGGTCTTCGCGAAGGACGACGCTCACGCTGAGCAGATCCTCACCACCGTTCGGCAAGTGTTCGGCAAGGGCAACGATTTCGCCGCGAAGATCACCTACACCGCGAACGATCCCAAGGGGCAACTGCGGGCATTCCGCACCTCGGCCAAGCTGCGCATCGCCGTCACAGTCGACATGGTCGCGACCGGCACAGACGTGAAACCGCTGGAGTGTGTCTTCTTTATGCGGGATGTGAAGACCGCTCAGTATTTCGAGCAGATGAAGGGCCGCGGAGCGCGCACCATCGCACCGGCCGACTTTCAGGCCGTTACCCCGGACACTGCAGCTAAGACCAAGACCCGCTTCGTCATCGTGGATGCCGTTGGGGTAACCGAACACGACTTTGTCCAGCCCCCGTTGAACCGTGAAAAATCCGCCTCATTGGAGCAGTTACTGAAGAAAACGGCGAAGCTGACTATCACCGAGGACGAGGTAGCCACCCTCGCCTCCCGTCTGTCCGCGCTCGAACTGCAGCTCGCGCCCGAGGAACGAAGCGAGCTCGACAAGGTTGCCGGCCAGCCGCTCAAGCAGCTTGTGCGCGCCCTGGTCGAGGTGGTCGACCCCGATGCCCAAGCCAAGGCCATCGAGGCCGCCGGGCTGGATGTGTCATCGGCCGAGGTCGTGCAACAGTTGATCGACAGGGCGATCAAGCCACTGGCCGCTAACCCGGATCTGCGAACTCGGATCGTGGAACTGCGCCGTACCCACGACCAAATCGTCGACGAGGTGAATCCCGACGAGCTTATCGACGCGTACGGCGTAGTCGATCCCGACCGCGCCCGGTCGCTGGTCGAGGACTGGACCAAGTACCTGCACGCGCACCGGGACGAGATCACTGCTATCCAGCTCATGGACGAAGCAAAACATCGCCAGGTGCCGTTCGAGACAATTAAGGAATTGGCTGACCGCATCGCCCGTCCTCCGCACAATTGGACTCCGGACATGATCTGGGCGGCCTATGAACAAATTGACGCTGGGCGCGTCCGACACCGCGACAAGCCGCGCTTGACCGATGTGGTGTCACTGGTCCGATTCGCCCTCGGAGTAGACTCCCAGTTGGTCTCGTTCGCGGAAACCGTGCAGCAGCGATATACCGGATGGCTACTCACCCAGGAACAGGCCGGGACCACATTCACTGATACGCAAAGGTGGTGGCTCGACCGTATGGTCGACGTGATCTCCAACTCCGCCGGCATCGCCACCGACGATCTCGACGTAGCACCCTTCGACGAACGGGGTGGCATCGACGGCGCGCTGCGGGACCTCGGCGACAACGCCGAAGAACTCATCGAGGCCCTCAACACGGAGCTGACTGCGTGAACGCTTCACCAGCCGAGTGGCGCTCTGTCACTCTGGGCCAAGTCATCACTCCGCAACGCGACCGCGAAATTCCTCAGAGTACGAGCAAGCTCCCGTTCATTGGCATGGAACATGTCGAAGCACATAGTGGGCGCGTCATTGGGCGCGGCCGGGCAGCTGACATTAGTAGTTTGAGTCCAAAAGTTCAGGCGGGGGACGTTCTGTACGGACGACTTCGTCCCTACCTGAATAAGGTTGCGATCGCGCCGGAAGACGCTTTCGTGTCGGGAGAGTTCATTGTCTTCCGCAGCAATGAGAACGTGCGTGGACGCACGCTGGCTTAAGTGGCGACTGACCGCTCAAGATTTTGTTGAGTTTGTGACTTCGCTGAATTCGGGTGACCGCCCACGGGTCAAGTGGCCACAAATAGCGAGTTTCACGCTGGACATTCCAACCGTCGAAGAACAGCGACAGATCGTCGAGGTCCTCGAAGACCACCTTTCCCGGCTCGATTCTGCCGAGATAAGTCTGCAAGCAGCAGCTCTTCGGAACCGAAACTTTGTCAAAGCCAGCGCCACAACACTTGTCGATCAAGCGGAATCGGCCCCGAACGTTCCTCAGATTCTTCTCTCCGACATTGCGAAAATCGGTAGCGGCAGTACTCCGAAGAGGGGCAACGCAAAGTACTGGAAAGACGGATCAATCCCTTGGATCACGAGTGGGGACCTCTCGCAGGGAGTTGTAACCGAGGCGACACAGTTTATAACCGACGCAGCCCTAACCGAGACGGCAGTGAAAATTTGGCCAAAAGGGACACTTCTCGTCGCAATGTACGGTGAGGGAAAAACGCGCGGAACTGTCGGTGAGCTCGGCCTTGATGCAGCGATGAATCAAGCATGCGCGGCCATTAGCCTTGCAGATTCCTCACCCGTCGCTCGGGCGTGGTTACGTCTAATACTCGAGTCCCGATATGACATGCTGCGCCGTGAATCGAGTGGTGGCGTGCAGCCGAACTTAACGCTCAGATACTTCAAGTCACTTTCACTTCCTTGGCCGAAATTGACCCAGGCAGAAGCGATAGTGGATCAGCACCGTGACACTGTCCGCCGTGCCCAGCGCCTCAATCAAGGTGTCGACGCGGCGCTGAAGCGGTCCGCTCGGTTGCGGCACGCCCTGTTGGTCGCCGCGTTCGACGGCCGGTTGCCAGAAGCAAATACAGATGTCGAGCAAGTGAAGGAGATGGCTGGTGTCTGACGTCCGTCACTTAGTGGGCAAGATTTGGTCCTACGCCCATGTCCTGCGGGACGACGGCGTGGGGGTTCTCGAGTACACCGAGCAACTGACGTACTTGCTGTTCCTGAAGATGGCACACGAACGTGCGACCCGGAGGCTCAAGCCAGAGCAGATCCTCCCGTCTGAGTACTCATGGCAGCGGCTGCTGGATACTGAGGGCGCTGCGCTGGAGACGGAGTACACTTCGATCCTTCAGGGCCTGGGCCACCAATCCGGAACTCTGGGCACGATTTTCCGCAAGGCGCAGAACCGGATCCAAGACCCGGCCTTGCTCAAGCGACTGATCCACGATCTCATCGACAAAGAGCACTGGTCTCGCGCCGGTACGGACATCAACGGAGATGCGTACGAGTCACTGCTCGCCAAGGGCGCCTCGGACAAGGGCTCAGGAGCGGGGCAATACTTCACGCCGCGCGCAGTGATTGCGGCCATAGTCGACTGCGTCCAGCCCACAATCGGGGACTCCGTCGTCGACCCCGCCTGCGGCACCGGAGGTTTCCTGCTCGCGGCGCACGACTATGCCTCTCGGGGTGCGGAAAGTCTGACTCCGCCAGAAAGGGAACACCTCCGTAAGACGTTCGTCCAGGGAACCGAGCTGGTCGACGGCACCGCCCGGTTGGCGGCAATGAATCTGTTGCTGCATGGCATCGGCGAGGCCAACGGGAAGTCGTTGATCGAGGTCAAGGATTCCCTGGCCGCTGACCCCGGCCAGCGCTGGTCGGTGGTACTCGCCAACCCGCCATTCGGGACCAAGTCGTCCCTGACGATGGTCGGCGGCGACGGGCGCGAGGCCACTGACGACCGGGCGGTGCAGCGTCAGGACTTCGTCGTGACGACCTCGAACAAGCAGCTCAACTTCCTACAGCACATTATGACGATCCTGGACATCAACGGGCGCGCTGCCGTCGTGCTGCCCGACAACGTTCTATTCGAAGGCGGGGCCGGGGAGACCCTCCGCCGCCGGCTGCTCAACGATTTCGACCTGCACACCGTCCTGCGACTGCCCACCGGGCTGTTCTATGCCCCGGGCGTGAAGGCGAACGTGCTGTTCTTCGACAAGAAGCCCGCCTCCGAGACGCCGTGGACGTCGAAGCTGTGGGTGTACGACCTGCGCACGAATCAGCACTTCACGCTCAAGCAGAACCCTCTCACTCGGGGGCACTTGGACGGCTTCGTCGGCTCCTATGCGCCTGGCAAACCGCGAGATGAACGCGTCGAGACCGAGCTGTTCAAGTCGTTTACGTACGAGGAACTCATCGCGCGCGACAAGCTCAACCTTGACATCGTTTGGCTGCGCGACGCCTCCCTCGAAGACCTCGACAATCTGCCTGTGCCGGAAGTCATCGCCCGCGAGATCGTCGAGGACCTCACCGCCGCGTTGGAGGAGTTCGCTGCTGTCGCAGCAGCACTTGAAGCGCCTGTAACGATAGAGAAAGGATCTGAGTAGTCGCGTCAACCGTGACAGTCGGGCCCGCAGAATGTCGTTGGGCAGTCGCCTTTTGAGGACTAGGTTGACCATAGTCGGTGCCAATAGAGCTTGGAGCCTTAGGGGGCGATGTTGAAGAGTGAGGACTCCGCAAGCAAGATTGCTTGGAATCTGACCGAGGCTACAGGGGGTAGGCTTGGCCTAGAGAACGGGTTGGACCTTACCCTCGTATTGCTGTTTCTACGATATAGCCTGTCCGACGAAGACTGGGATCTCGTTCGCTCGGATGTGTCCTATGCGAAGAACAGTTCCGAGGTAATTCGTCGAGCGGTCACAACGCTCTTGCCGGGGCTCGTTCGAGATGCAGCGCTTCCCATTCCTAGGCTCGAGGGTGGTCAACAGGCGGCTACCTTGTTCCGCGGTCTGGAGCGTTCCTTGTCCGGCAACCCCGACGAGCTACTCCAGGTCTTCGAAGCTCTACTGACCGACTCAAAGCTCACAAGGTTCTCTGGAAGCCTTGAGGCTCCCACCCCGCTACCTTTGGCGCGTCTGATGGTTGGCCTCATCAGCACCGGTGGAGCCTTCTACGACCCAGCGTGCGGTTCAGGAACGCTCCTACTGGAAGCGCACCGGCAAGGAGCCCCACTCGTTGTGGGATCAGATATCTCATCTCGATCTCTCCTCCGCTCCGCGATGCGCCTCCAAATGCACGGCGTAGAGTTCCACCTCAGTCGAAGAGACAGCCTAAGCGGCCCTCCCGCTTACGGTGAGTGGGAGAACAGCCTCGTTAGTGTAGGAACTCATCCACCATTTGGCCTCAAGCTCGATGACAGTCAACTGGGCTTTCTCGAAGCGCGGCTAGGTTCCAAGCTTCGCCGTAATCAGAGCGACGCCGCGTGGCTGGCCTTGATCGCCCGATTCATTCGCCATCGCGGCCGAGGCGCCATTGTTCTGCCCTCGAGTTCGACCTTCCGGAACGGGGTGAGCCCACAAGTCCAAGATTGGCTCATCAAGGAAGGTCTACTGGAAGCGATAATCTCGCTACCTCAACGAACGCTTTCTGGTACTACCGCAACCCCGACTTTGTGGCTCCTAAACGGGACCGACGAAATAGCAGACGGTTTCCTCGCTCTTGACGCCGGCGCAGCCCTTGCCGAAATATCCGAAGATCGGCCAGTACTTGACGGAGAGTCCGTCCGTCACATTACTTCGATCCTCAAGGATTGGCGACGAGACCGTTCCGTCCATGCTGACAGCCATATTGCGGTTAACGTAAGGTACCAAGACGCTTGGTCACCCGACGTACAGCCGCGACGCTTTCTTGACCCGCAGCCTTCGCCAGGTGTTGAGCGGCCTCAATCGCCGGTTCATTTGCTTTCGCAGATTCGAGTCCAGAACCTCAAGTCGTTCGCAGGCCCGTCTAGCGCACGGCTCGCTCCCATTACCCTTTTCTACGGGCCGAATTCGGCAGGAAAGTCGACAGGGCTCCAAGCGCTGACGCTACTGAAGCAGTCCCTAAGGGGTGCCAGCAGCTTGCAGACGAACGGCCCACACACTAATGCAGGTAGTTTCCTTGGCATAGTTTCGGGTCATGAGGCAGATCGTGCTCTAGAGCTCGGCCTTAGCTTCGGCGCGTTGGACCTCGCCGACCCATCAGTGCGTGTGCCCGACCCGTCAATGACTCGACATATGGACTGGGCGTTCGAGCTCGATGGAAGCGGCCAAGGGGGCCTTCGCTCGCTCAGCGTCGCCCTCAGCCGTCCACCAGATTCTCCCGTCGTGAGAGTCGAGCTGGCCCGGGATGAAGAATCAATGGGCAGGGGGACGTCGACTTTCTGTACGCCAAACGGCAACCTGGGACCTTTAATGTTTCATCTGAGCGAGAGCAATTTGCTGTTCCCGCCACTTAAAGGAAGCCCGGACCGAATTGAGTCGCCTTTCCCAGGCCGAGTTGCGTCGACAACGCGTCAAGTGAAGCGACTGCTGGAGAAGATATCGGGGGCTGACCGCCATAGCTACATCAACCTCGACGGTTTGCTGCCTTCTTTGGTCGACGCACGAACGCGTCGCGAATGGTCATTGTCGAACGAGCGGGAGGCCCACCGCTACCTAAATCAGATCGAGGAGTTCTTTGCCGGAATGGGCCAAGAGGCCAGTGCACTATTAGACGGACTGGTGTATTTGGGCCCCCTACGCTCGATCCCCGCTCGCTACTATCCCCGCAGACAGTCAGAAAGGGGGGCTTCCCTCGAGGGTGAAAATTTTGCAAACCACTTGTTTGATAGTGCAAGTGACAGAGCCGCCCTCAACTCATGGCTTCACAAGCTGGAGATTCCATACAGGGTGGATGCTGTCGCAGTGACAGGGCCAGATAGTGCTCACTTCGCTGGAGAGCTAATCTCCATCGTTCTCACCGACGCTAGATCGAATGTGGAGGTGTCTCCCACTGATGTGGGCTTCGGAGTAAGTCAGGTTCTCCCCATCGTGGCGGAATCGGTTTCTCGACAAAACTCCGTCATCTGCATCGAACAGCCTGAGATCCACCTCCATCCAGCCCTGCAGGGCAACCTAGCCGACTTGCTTATAGAGAGTGCTCAGCAGGATGGCCGAGCCAATCAATTCATCATCGAGACTCATAGTGAGCACCTTATGCTGCGCCTTCAACGTAGAATCCGTGAGGGCGAACTCGACCCTCGAGCAGTCGCTGTGAATTACATCGTGCAATCCGAGAATGGGCAGGCGCATTTTCAGGAACTACGGCTTGATTCGGACGGTGACTTTATCGACGCTTGGCCCAATGGCTTCTTCGATGAAAGGCTTGGCGAGGTCTTGGGGGATTTCTATTGATCAGCCGCATCAGCATCCTTCCTGAGGCGCTGGATGATCTCACCAAAAACTCCGGCACGAACGCAAAGCTAGTGCATTCCGCCGTTGTCGATGCATTGTTGAGGCACGGGCTCCTTCAGTTCACGTCGCCTGAGGACGCCAAGGCCCTGGCCACGTCTATTTCGCGGCAGCCTGAGTCCATTAAGAAGATCTGGGATGCAGCTCTGGCAACATTACGATCCAGCAAGCGACTCAAGATGGCTGATCCCCCATCCCAGCCCCTTAAAGCGATAACTACCTTGGAGCAGATGCGTTCAGTACTTCAAGGTCATGCACAGCTGTTTGCGGTCAGTGACGGGATAGCTCGCTCTCTTGGTGTCTCGAGCGGCCAGTCACTTCGCGATGCTGTCAGCGATATTGAGGTGGCGGAAGCACCCCTTCTCCCTGAGGCGTTGTCCATCACAAGATTCCGTGACCTGGCGCTACAAGGCCATTTTCCCTCCGGAACCGCACGAAAGGACATTTGGGCGAGGGTCTTTAGACCGGCGGCACAGATTGCGAGTCGTGTTGTCATATACGACAGATGGCTTTTACAACGTCTCCTCGACCCAAGACAAGCTGGCCCGGACGAGCAAGTGGTCTGGATGCTGAAGCAACTAGCTTCCGACATGCCGCCTCGATCTTCGGTGTCGTTGCTAACCTCTGACGAAGGCTGCTTTCCCGGCCAAGGTTCAGTGTCCAGCGCTGAAATCCAACAGGCGATAAACACGCGTTGGCCCCAGACAGGCAGCCCCGGAAATCTCGATGCAGTTTCAGTGACAATGGGACCTTGGCGTCAGCGAGGCCAATTGCTTCCTCACGACAGGCACATTCGCTTCAACTGCGGCGTAGGAATCATTTCGACCCAGGGATTTGACAGGCTCGCCAAGCCCAGCGTGGTTGCGGCCGATGGATTCAAGTGGGAGTACAAGTTTGGAAGTGCCCTCAGCGTGATGCTAGACGAGGAAAACACTCTGACTGATCCGAGAAACCAAGGCATGAGCACCTTCGGTATTGTCTAGCGTATCTTTCGTTCACGCAGGGCGACTACTTCAGTGGACGCCATGCAGGTCAGCGTCGGGGCCACCTCGCTAACTTCGCGTCGTGGATTAAATCGACGTGCAACTTCGCCTCCTGGGTCAGCTCGAACCCGAGCCCGGACCTCGCCGTACCGCTTCAGGCCCTCCGTCTCGATCTCGCCCCGCGGGTCGGCAATCTGTCTCGATGTTCTCCGAGACGGACGTCGGCGCCCCGGAGAGCACGAGCACCCCGTCCGCCAGATACACGGCCTCGTCGATGTACTGGGTGACGAACAGGACCGTCATGTTGTGCGCGTCGCGCAGGCGCAGCACCCGATCCTCCAGCTCCACCCGGGTCTGCGCATCGACGGCCGCGAACGGCTCGTCCATCAGCAGCAGGTCCGGGTTGTACGCCAGGCCGCGGGCGATCACTGTGCACTGCTGCCTGCCCCCGGACATCTGCCACGGGTAGAGCGTGCCCTTCCCAGCCAGGCCCACAGACAACAGGGCCCGGTCCACGCGCCCGTCCAGCTCGGACTTCGGGAAGCGCCCCTCGATCGTCAGCCGCACGTTCTCGGCGACCGTCATCCGCGGCACCAGGGACAGCGAGTAGTCCTGCAATGATCACGCTCATCGAAATTCCCCACCCGGCGCTCACTGAATTTCCCCAGTTCGTGTCAGTCCCTGAATAGGGGCGGGCCCTCCCCGAAGCTGGTGGTCTCTGACCACACACCGGCTTTCGAGAAAGGCCCGTCCCTTCATGCTGCCATGGAAGGAAGACGTGGAGATCCACGCGTTGAAAGAGCGCGGCTGGAGCATCAGCCGCATCGCCAAACACACGGGGCGGGACCGCAAGACCGTCCGCGCCTACCTCAACGGGGAACGGACCCCGGGGATGCGCCGCCGCTCCGGACCGGATGTTTTCGCCCGGTTCGAGGCCTACGTCACCGCCCGGCTGGCCGAGGACCCGCACTTGTGGGCGTTGACCCTGTTCGACGAGCTGGCCGGGCTGGGCTATGACCGCTCGTACCAGACGCTGACCCGCCAGATCCGCGCCCGCGGGCTGCGCCCGGCGTGCGTGGCGTGCGGGAAGGTCACCGAGCGCCCGAACGCGGTGATCGAGCACCCGCCCGGGGAGGAGACCCAGTTCGACTGGCTCGAGCTGCCCGACCCGCCGTCCGGCTGGGGGCCGGGGCGCAAGGCGCTGCTGCTGGTGGGCTCGCTGCCGCACTCGGGCAAGTGGCGGGCCGTGCTGGCAGAATCGATGGACCACGCGCACCTGATGGAGGCCATCACCACGCTCATCGCCCTGCTCGGGGGCCTGACCCGGGCCTGGCGCTTCGACCGGATGGGAACCGTCGCGGTTGCCGGCAGTGGGGACATCAACCCCGCCTTCGCCGGCTTCGCCAAGCACCACGGCGTCGAGGTGCTCCTCTGCCCGCCCCGGTCCGGGCACCGCAAGGGCGTGGTGGAGAAGAACAACCACACCGCCGCGCAACGCTGGTGGCGCACCCTGCCCGATGAGACGGGCTTCGAGGCCGCCCAGGCGAGCGTGTTGGCCTTCGCCCAGTCCCAGGACGCCCGCCGGCGCCGCGGGCCCCAGGGCTGGAGCACGGTGGCGGCGATGGCCGAGGTGGAGGTGTTGCGCCCCGCCCCGGCGGCCGCCTACCCGGTCGCGGTCCAGGACGAGCGCACCGCCTCACGGCAGGGCCTGGTCTCCTGGCGCGGCAACCGGTACTCCGTGCCCCCGGAGCTGGCCGCGGCCAGGGTCGTGGTCACCCACCGGGTCGGTGCCGGGCACCTGCAGATCCGCTCCGGGAACGCGGTCGTGGCCCGGCACCGCATCGCCGAGCCGGGCTTGGGCGCCACCATCCGCGACACCGGACACGTCATCGCCCTGAACGCGGCGGCGATGGCCGCGGTGAACACGGCCAAGCCCCACCGCCGCAAGGAACGCATCCCGCCCGGGGCCGCCGCCCGCGCCGCCGCCGACGCCCTGCTCGGGCGCCCCGCGGCGCCGGAGGCCTCCGTGATCGACCTGGCCGCCTACGAGGCCGCCGCCCAACGAAAGAGCTACCTGCCATGACCACCACCCCCACCCCGGCCGCCGTTCCGTCCACGAACGCGCAGGCGGCCACCTACCAGCGGCTGCGCGCCCATCTGGCCACGCTCAAGCTCGCCGGGGCCGCCGAGGCGCTGCCCGCCGTCCTGGACCAGGCCCGCGCCGACGGCTGGTCGATGACCGAGACCCTCGAGCGCCTGTTGGCCGTCGAGGTCGACAGCGCCGAGGCCCGGCGCCTGGCCGGACGGCTGCGCTTCGCCAGCATCCCCACCCCGGCTACCCTGGCCGGGTTCGACACCGACCACGCCCAGGGCGTCGACCGGTCCCTGATCAACGAGCTGGCCACCTGCCGGTGGCTCGAGAACGCGACCAACGTGCTGCTCATCGGCCCGCCCGGCACCGGCAAGACCCACCTCGCCGCCGGGCTGGCCCGCGCCGCCGTCGAGGCCGGATACCGCACCTACTTCACCTCCGCGGCCGACCTGGCCGCCCGCTGCCACAAGGCCGCGATTGAGGGCCGGTGGGCCACCACCATGCGCTTCTTCGCCGGCCCCACCCTGCTGGTCATCGACGAGCTCG
Source organism: Arthrobacter paludis (assembly GCF_056782315.1). Lineage (NCBI taxonomy): Bacteria > Bacillati > Actinomycetota > Actinomycetes > Micrococcales > Micrococcaceae > Arthrobacter > Arthrobacter paludis. The sequence goes on along the minus strand of NZ_JBXAEW010000020.1, from coordinate 340 downwards.
GGTACCTGCCCCTGCCCGGGGAGGCCGCCTCGGCCCTGTTCCAGGTCATCAACCAGCGCTACCTCAAGACCAGCATCGTGATCACCACCAACCGGCCCGTCGGGGCCTGGGGCGAGATCCTCGGCGACACCACCGTCGCCGCCGCCATGCTCGACCGGCTCCTGCACCGCTCCGTGGTCCTGAACCTGGACGGGGACTCCTACCGGCTCCGAGCCCACCACGACGCCGCCGAACAGCTCCGCCGAGCCACTACAGGCACCCCGAAAACGCTGCTAACCTAAACCCCGCGACTGGGGACATTCACCGAGCACCAACCGGGGAATTTCGATGAGCGTCATCA